>CAZUAM010000344.1:0-7875 GCA_964618095.1 uncultured Planctomycetaceae bacterium
TCCAACGTCCTGACCACCGCCAAGCGGATGTACGCCCGGGCGTTGCGGTCGGCGGTGGGGCAGTATGCACAGGATGAGCAAGAGATCGAGTCCGAAATCAAGGAACTCAAGGAGATCCTCGCACAGTGCGACGCATAAACCTGGCAGCACCAACTGACCGGCCGGTTTAGCCGCAATACCGTTCAATTAGGCGCTGCGGATGATCGGATCGCGCAGAACACGTGATCTTCCCCCAAAACCCGATCTTCGATCGACCGCCACATACTTCCGTTTCTCCCCGAATCGTAGAATCCCGTTTGGACAAACATGAAAGACGACGCGTACGACAGCGATCCGCAGTCGCTGACGCAAATGATGAACCTGGACGCCGGCGACCAAGAGCTGTGGGGGCCGGAGGAGCTTGGGGCGATTCTGGAACACCAGCTTTCGGCGCCCCTGGAATGTGACCTCAGCCGCCTGGACAAAGGGTTCGCGCAGCGGCTGAAGGGGCTCAACTCGCCCGGCGACCCGCCGCTGAGGAGTTTCGGCGACCTGCTGCGCCATCCTTCACCGCCGGTAGAGTTCCTGGAGTTGACCAAGCAGTTTGCCAAGGCCTGCCGGAACAATCCCCACGGCTCAGTGCCGGGTGAGATCGCCACGATCCTGTATTTCTCGAGCATCGTGGTGGCCTTGACCAAATGCGGTCGCCGGATCACCAAAATGGATGATCGGTCGCTGGAGTACAGCCTGAACTGGGCACTCCGGCAGCCCTGGTTGGACGAGTTGACCCGCGGGATTCTACGGGAAGGTCTGGACGCCCTCGGCTCTTCGGGGCCAGAAGCGGAATGAGCAGCCGGACGGGACCGTTTAGCCGCCCCGGCTACGCGGCGGCCGGCCCCGGCGTGGCTGCTTGCCAAGACGTTGCGAAACTCCCGGAATCGGGAAACCCTATCCGGGCAGATGCCGGCGCCGGCAGTACTGGCCCCCCCGTATGGTGCCCCATATCGCCCCGCGCCCCCGCCTCTTCTCCGGCGTACTATAATCAAAGATGCGGGGCTTCTTTCTGGAAAGGTCATTGATGGGTCGTGCAATCCCCCCCAAGTCGCCGCTTTCCGGGGACGGGTCCGAAAAGGGTAGAGATAACCGGGATCCTGCTCCGGGGGCCGATCGCAGCGATCGTGGGGATACCCCGGCAAAGCCCCAGCGGATCGCCGGGCTGATCGAAAAGATCAAGGAGTCCGCCGACAAGCTGGCCAGCGACCAGACCAGCCGTGGCGACGTGAAGATCCTCAGCCGAACGCTGCGGGAGCTCCGCTACGCCTTCAAGGTGTTTACCCCCTATCGCAATTCCCGCAAGGTGACCGTCTTCGGCTCCGCCCGTGTTACCGCCGAGGACCCCGCCTACCGGCAGGCAGTCGAGTTTGGCCGGGCGATGGCCGAGCACGACTGGTTGGTCGTCACCGGGGCGGCCAGCGGGATCATGGAGGCCGGCCACGTGGGCGCAGGCCGCGAGCACTCCATGGGTTTGAACATCCTCCTCCCACTGGAGCAGATGACCAACCCGGTCATCGCCGGCGACCACAAGCTGGTCCACATGAAATACTTCTTCACCCGCAAACTCATGTTCGTCAAGGAGAGCCACGCCATCTGCCTGCTGCCGGGCGGGTTCGGCACGCTGGACGAAGGGATGGAGGTGCTCACCTTGCTACAGACCGGCAAACGCGACATGGTGCCGGTCGTCTTCCTCGACGAGCCCGGCGGCCACTACTGGACCGACTTCCGACAGTTCGTCGAGCAGACTCTGCTGGAGCGCGGGACGATCGCCCCGGAAGACCTGACCTTCTTCCGGATCACCGACCGCGTGGACGAGGCGGTCGATGAGATCCTCCGGTTCTTCAGCGTCTACCACAGCATGCGCTACGTCCGCAGCAAGCTGGTGTTGCGACTGAGCGAAGCGCCGAGTGAGGAGCTGGTCGAGCAGATCAACACCCGCTTCGCCGACCTGCTGGCCGAAGGCCGATTCACCGTCGGTGGCCCGCTGCCGGAAGAAAAGGACGAGCCCGACCTGACCGAGCTCCCCCGGCTAATCTTCCAGTTCAACCGCCGCAGCTACGGCCGGCTGCGGCAGTTGATCGACTGTTTGAACCGGGGGCAGTAGGCACGGGCATTCCACAAGAGCTGCGCGACTGTACCTAGCGCGGACCGGATGCCTTGTCGACGCGGCTTTTGATGACGTCGAAGAACCGCTGGTCTCCACCCGCTTCGCTCGACACGGGAAACGAAACGGGTCGGCCGTCGTTTAGTTCCAGCGTAATCCGGCTGTCGGTAAAAAACGACTGATCACGGTACAGGTCCAAATCGGCGATTTCAGCAAAGCGGACCACCCTCAGCGGTGATCCGCCCGCGGCCTGCGCGTAAACGGCGACCTTCTTGTCGCTGACAAAGTAGAACCCGTTCCGGATGTCGCTCAACCCATCCGAATAGAAGTAGAGGATCTCTTCGTCATCCTCCAGGGCGCCGACGCTTCTCATTAGCCTGAGGAAGCGATTCGGAACCTCATTGCCAGCGTAGACTGAGGTCTCCGGCCCGTAGACGCCCAGGTACACGATCCAGGCGAGACAACCACCGCACGGCAGGACGACCAGGAGACCCCCGCCCATAAGGAGCCAGAGTCAAACCCGGCTGCCGCTACGAGCAGGTTGTTGGTAACTCTCCGACTGTCCGATGGGTGGTTGGGGCTGAAACGACTCCTGCATCATACGACCCCCCTTGCTTAGTGCCGCCGCCCGGCCCTGTCGGTGTGCTTTCCACTTGCGATCGTGTCAAAAAGGTAGTATCGCAAACGTTGCTCCTGGTCGTTCCGTCGCGTGGCCGAATCGACGCAGAGCCTCCGAGACTGCGTCTTCACATCGAGCGTGGGACCAAGGGGATCCCATTATGTCCGATACACCGCTAAAGGCAAGGAGCCGGGGGCGCCTTCGGCGGCAACAAGTGGCCGGAGGCGGTCCTGTGGCGGTCGCCGGTCCCTGCCCAGCCGTCCGGGGTGGAAATTGTGCGATCTGGGCAAAGTTTGCGGGCTGGGGGCCCGATATTACGAGACAGCGCGATCGTCGGGTCGCGGTTGATGGTACGATGTGATGTTTAGCGGGCGGGCTTGCCCGCCGTGGAAGCGACCCGTCAATTTGGCTGCCAAGGCCACGGCGGGCAAGCCCGCCCGCTAAACACGTGCTGGATGAATAATCCGCGCTGGACAGACCCCCGAAAAGATCCATTATGGCCGACTTGACCCCGGAAATCGTCGACGCAGTGCTGGCCGCTTGCACGGCTGGCGCCGAAGAGGCGGGCGAGGCCTTCGGACGGGCTCTCGACACGAAAATCACCCTCTCCGTCGGCCAGCCCGGCCCGCTCGAGATGGAGAAAATGCCGGAGGGACTGGAAGGTCCCGGGCTGGCGGCGGTCTTGACGGTCGGCTCCGCAGGGGCCCTGGTGCTGCTGCCGGACAGCTCCGGCCTGGTGCCCGAATGGTGTGCCAGTCCCGATTCCACCGGCCGGAGCAAGCTCGCCACGCTGGCCCAGGAACTGGGCGAGCTGGTGTTGCCCGAGGGGTTCGCGCCCGAGGGCGGCAAGGCCGCCCGAGTGGAGAACCTGGCCGAGGCCCTGCGGCGTGGGGGGGTGGACGAGGGCGCGGGCGTGGTGCCCCTGGAACTGTCGGCCGAGGGAAAGCAGGGCATTGCCAGGGTGATCTGGCCGGCATCCGAACCGGCCGCCGGGGTGGGGTCTGCCGCGGCCCAGTCCGAACCGTCGGCCCAGCCCAAGCCGGCCGCCGAGCCCGACCCGTTGGCCCAGTTCCAGCCGGCCGCCGGATCCGGGGCAAAATCCTGGTGCCGCAAGACCCGATTGAAGGAACTCCCCAACTACACCCGCAGCCTGCTGCGGATCAAGGTCCCGGTGGTGGTCACCCTGGCCGAGAAGCGCCAGCCGCTGGGGCGGGTCGTGGAGTTGGGGGCCGGCTCGATCATCCAGTTCGACAAGTCGTGCGAAGAGATGCTCGATATGAGTGCCGGCGGCCACCCGGTCGCCACCGGCGAGGCCGTCAAGGTGGGCGACAAGTTCGGCCTGAGAATCACCTCGATCATCCTGCCCGACGAACGCTTCCGAGCCGTCAGGCCGCAATGACACGGCACGGATGACGAAGCGACCCGGAATTGGTCATTGGTGCTTCGTCATTGGTGTTTTGTGATTGGTCGTTTCCCCCTCTGGCCGCCCCCTGCGGACGCAGGTAAACTGGGCAGTAGTCGCTCGGTCCTCAAGCCGGTGCCCGCCATGATCCTGTTGGTCGATAACTACGACTCGTTCACTTACAACCTGGTCCAGCGGTTGGGCGAGATCGATCCGTCGCTCGAGCTGGAAGTCTACCGCAACGACAAGATCACCGTCGAGCAGCTCGAAGCCCGCAACCCCTCCCACCTGATCATCTCACCCGGCCCCTGCACGCCGGACGAGGCGGGCATCTCGGTAGCCTGCGCGAAGCACTTTGCCGGGCGGATTCCGCTGTTGGGCGTCTGCCTGGGGCACCAGTCGATCGGCCAGGCCTTCGGTGCTCGGATCGTCCGTGCCGGGCGCTTGATGCACGGCAAGACGGACCTGATCCGGCACGACAACCGGGATCTGTACCAAGACCTGGAGAACCCGTTCGTCGCCACCCGCTACCACAGCCTCATCATCCGGCCCGACACGCTCCCCGGCGAGTTCGAGGTCTGTGCCTGGTGCGAGGCCCCGGACGGAGAGCGGGAGATCATGGGCATCCGCCACAGGCGATTTCCATTGTTCGGCATGCAGTTCCATCCGGAAAGTTTTCTCACGGATTGCGGCACGACGCTGTTGGAACGGTTCTTGGCGGTTCCGTCGTAGGGCGGCGTTCGCCCGCCACGCTGACCGTTTTCCGGCCTAGCCAAGCCGGCCGAATCCGCGTACCCTGTGGGCCATGTCGTCGAAACTCCAAGACTTCTATGCTACCACCTTCGGCCAAGCGATGGTCGGAGCGGTGGTGTTGTGGGCGGCCCTGCCTCCGTTGGATCTCTGGCCGCTGGCATGGATCGCCCCGGTCTGGTGGATCCTGCTCGTCAGGCGCCGCCAGCTTCCGGGACGCCGCCCGTATCGGGCACTCTGGCTGGCAGGGTTCCTCTTCTGGCTGGCCGCAGTGCACTGGGTCCGGCTGGCACACTGGACCGCCTACTTCGGCTGGGTCGCGCTGGCGTTTTACTTGGCTTTCTACCTCCCGGCGTTCGTGGGCCTGACGCGCGTCGCGGTGCACAAGCTACGTCTGCCGGTGATCCTGGCCGCGCCGATGGTCTGGAGCGGTCTGGAACTCGCCCGGGGACACCTCATGGGAGGATTCACCATGGCCAGCCTGGGCCATACCCAGTATCGCTGGATCGAGTTGATCCAACTGAGTGATCTGGCCGGGGCCTACGGCGTCAGTTTCCTGGTGATGTTCGTTGCCGCGTGTCTGGCACGGATGACTACCTGCGACCAGCGGCCGCGCACTCTGTGGCCCTTGCTCCCGGCGATCGCCCTCCTCGGTGCCGCGCTTCTCTATGGGTACGTGCGGACCTCCGACGAGCAGGGGTCACCGCTGGCGCGAATCGCGCTGATCCAGGGCTCCGTCGACACGGAGATAAAATTCGACCCCGAGATGCGGCAGCTAGTCTTCGAGGAATACGTGCTGCTTTCACAAGAGGCCGTCGAGAAATCGAGACCCGGGAAAGTGGATCTGATCGTCTGGCCGGAGACCATGTTCCGCGATACGCTCGTTACCTTCGACGAGCCTCCGCCGATGCCCGATGAGTTCGACGGAACGGAAGAGGAGTTTCGCCAAGCTTTCCGAGCGTACGCCGCCCGCGCGCCCCGCTTGATGACCCAGTTGGCCTTGACGTTCGACGCGCCCTTGATCCTCGGCATCGACCGTCATCATTACGGGCCGCAAGAAGTGCAGCGGCTGAATTCGGCCGTGTTCGTGGCCAAGCACGGAAAACTGTTGGGCCACTATGAGAAGACTCACCTGGTGATGTTTGGCGAGTACGTGCCCTTCGTCCGCCATTTTCCCTCGCTACAGCGGCTCACACCGGTATCGATCAGTATCAGCCCGGGCACGGAACCGGCAGCCTTCGAGTTGGACGGCGGGCTGCGGATCGCGCCGAGCATCTGCTACGAAACCGTGATCCCGCACGTGATCCGCCGGCAGGTCAACTCTCTGAAAGCAGAAGGCGCCGAACCCCACGTGCTGGTGAACCTGACCAACGACGGTTGGTTCTGGGGCTCCAGCGAGTTGGACATGCACCTGGCCTGCGGCGTGTTTCGCGCGGTCGAGTGCCGCAAGCCGCTGCTGATTGCCGCCAACACGGGCATTTCCGCCTGGATCGACGCAGATGGCCGGGTCCTCGCGCGAGGCCCCCGGCGACACAAAGACCCGCATCTGAACAGCGATGCTACGCTTACCACGGTACAACGTCAGCGGCGTAGACGATGGTGTGAGCAATACGGCCCTTGGCCGAAGGGTACTGCCACAATCCTGGCCGAGGTCGCCCCGGACCGGCGGAGCAGTTGGTATCTGCAATACGGCGACTGGCCGGCGGGCATCTGCCTGGCGGGCTGCGTGGTCCTCGGCCTGACCGCGGCTTGGGCTCGGATCCGGCCGAAACCGGCCGGGGATCAGATGTAGGGGGATTCCAGGGTTCAGGGTCCAGGGTTCAGTAATTTCCTGCATACCGTTCGATCAGTGCGATGCGAGTCGCAACTCGATGACCGCACTTCCCCTTCTGATAGGTGTGACGGCAAGATGCTGAACCCTGAACCCCGAACCCCGATTCCGGGGGCTCCGGTCAGCGGGTCTTGACACAACTCCTTCGCCGGCAACACAGAATCGCCCCTTGCCGTGCGTTTCCAGGTCATCGCCCCCCCCGGCAGGGGTGGTCTAGGCGCGATTCCCTGATTGCCCTAAATTAACCCTGTTACGGGCATTCTGATTGACATGAAAAATCGGCCGAAGTTATACTAACAGAATAGCGTCCCGGGTCTGTTTATCGTCTGCGCAAACCAATCACTGGTCCTGGCAGCCCCGGCTTGGCGTCGCAGAGAGAACCGAATGGAGGCGCACCTGCGGCTGACGGAACAGAGTCGCTGAGGCGGGGTCCCGCCGAGTGGTCAAAGGAGGGGGCTAATATGAACCTGGTCGGCAAGATCCTCACCGTGTTCATCCTGGTGATGAGCTTGGTCTTCATGTCGTTTGCCGTGGCCGTGTATGCCACACACAAAAACTGGCGCGAAGTGGTCATGCGCCCTGAAAGCGGGCCGGGCGGACAAGAACTCGGTCTGATGCACCAGTTGAAAAACGAGCAGGATCGCTACGACGAACTTAAGGGCGAGAAAGACAACCTCGAAGCCCGGCTGACCGCCGAAAAGGACGCCGCCGTCCAGACCCTGAGCAAACTGGACACCGACTTCAGCTTGCTGAAGCAAGAGAACGAGCAACTCCAAACGCGCTTGGACGAGAGCGACCAGGAAAGGCGTAAACTCCTGGCACAGATGAAGAATACCGAAGCTCGGCTGGCCGCGCTCCGCAAAGTGGTCGAGGGGGACGAAGACCAGGGCGGCAACATTTCCGGCCTCCGCAAGGACGTCCTCCAGGCCCAGAAAGAGCGCGAACAGGCAATCAACGACGTGATCCGCCTGTCCGACGAGAAGTTTCAGGTCCTAAACGAGCGGAACCGGCTGATCGACCATCAGCAAGTTTTGAAGCAGGACCTCGACAAGGCGCTGGCGGTGTTGAGGAAGTTCCGCCTGGAGCCGGAGCCCAACCTCTATGTCGACACTCCGCCGCCAGTCGAAGGCCTCGTG
>CAZUAM010000345.1:0-1675 GCA_964618095.1 uncultured Planctomycetaceae bacterium
CCGAAAAAACTTTGGAAAAAGTCATTTTCCGGGACAAGTGTGGAAGTTGGGCTAGTTAAACGGCTCAGGTATACGACAAGCAAAGGTACGTCGCCATGCTGAACGAAGACAACGTCGAGTACTACAAGTACACCGGTCCCCAACGTTTCAACAAAGCAATCCACACGCTGGAAGGCATCGTTCGCGGCGTCGCCATCGACGGCAAAGTCACCGACAGCGAATTGAGCGTTTTGACGGGCTGGATTGGCGCACATCGTGAATTCGTCAACCGCCATCCATTTAACGAGGTCATACCGCGGCTGCACGAGATACTAGCGGACGGAATCATTGACGACGAGGAAAAGGCGGATATCCTCTGGTTGTGCAACAAGTTCAGAACCGACGAGAAGTACTACTGTCACGTAACCGCGGACATGCAGCGTTTGCAGGGAATCCTTGGAGGGATCGTTGCCGATGCCAAGATAACCAAGGAGGAGCTCATACCACTTCAAGATTGGATGCATGAGCACGAACATTTGCGTACGTGCTGGCCGTACGATGAGCTCGAAGCACTGATTATCGCCGTGCTGCAGGATGGCGTCATCGATGAGGCCGAACACCGCGCCCTCCTACAATTCTTCAGCCAGTTCACAGAATTTCGCGGCCATCACGCCATAGAACTGCCCGAAGGTGAAGAGCAAATTCTGGTCACTGGCGTATGTGCTGCATGCCCAGAAATCATCTTCGCGGGCCGCCGCTTCTGCTTTACCGGACGTTCTGAAAAATACAGCCGCCGCGCGTTCGCCGACGAGATCACACAACGCGGTGGTGTGTTCTGCAAGTCCCTGACCAAAGATACCGACTACTTGACCGTGGGAGCAGATGGTAATCGTTGCTGGGCCTACGCGTGCTACGGCCGCAAGGTTGAGGAGGCAATTCAATACAGGAAAGAGGGCTGCAGCATCCTTCTGGTACATGAATATGATCTTTGGGATGCCTTGGAAGATACCCAGTGATTTAGCCGTAGGCATCGCAGAAGCGCCGTTTAACAAGGGCGTTACAGCCGACGTGCTAGGGCGGTGATTGATCGACGTGCGCTGAAGATGGACAAGTGTTCGATGATTCAAAGCCGTAACGGGATGGCCCGCACGCGGCTTAACTCAGTCGTTCGGCGGGCGTCGATGGAGAAACAATGCTCCGAGACATACACCAATTGCGCGACGCGCCACAGTTTGGGGTGACTGCCATTGAAGGGTTATTGACCGTAGAGGCCACACTTCAAGAAGCCTTGCGCTTCGTTCCGTTTTGCGACGAGCATCGTAATGTGTGGTCGTCCCATTTCACCCGAATCATTCTGGATGCAGCCAGTCAGGTTGACTCGGTTTGGAAGGCAACGGCAAAGATCGACGACGCAGCCACGTCCAGCGACAGACTGACTCTCAAGGACCATTACCACAGATTCGGGGGATTAGTCGCGAGACAGAATCTGGTCTTCTTTGGCGGCGAATCGCCGTGCATTATTTGTCCATTTAGCGACTGGCGAAACTCCCCATTTTCTTCGCCAGCGTGGTGGGATGCGTACAACAAATTGAAGCACGACCGCTTTGCGAACCAAACGGAAGGGACGCTCGAACATGCCGTGAATGCGGCTGGGGCGCTTCTGCTCGCCATCATTTACAGCGCGAGTTGTGACCTA
>CAZUAM010000345.1:1685-7874 GCA_964618095.1 uncultured Planctomycetaceae bacterium
CCGCCACGTTGCTCGACCCCTCGGCCAGCAACCCGTGGGCCTTCACGGAAACAGGTCTCCTGCGAGATGTCACGTTTGATTGTCAGGCGAAACTTGAGACGAAGCTGTTCGCACATCCGCTCGGAGTTTGTGGAGTCGATGACTGCAACCTATCTAATAATTGGATGAGCGCGAGTCCCAGGTTCAACATTTGGTGCGCCTTAAACGCGGACCAGTTCACAAGGCCAATAGTGAAGCCGTAGGTAGGTTGAGTGCAACGAATACCGAACAACGCGTTGCACACGGAGCCGCGGGGCGCGCGGATCGTGAAAATCAAAGTCGTTCCGCGCGGCCCGGTGAACAGTGACGTTATCAACCTCCGCTTACGTACTGAGGTCGCGTCAACTCATCCGTATTTCGGGATTCCCAGAAATCGACCGGATTCTGACGGACATCGAAACGGGCAGGCCGGGCGCCGAGCGCTGCTGTCTGTGGAGAGTCCGGGGCTCGCGCTATTCTCGGGCGGAAGCTGCGGCTGGCTGAGGGGAACTTTCAAACCCCTTGGCCCCCCGGTGAGAAACGCCGCCGAGAAACGCCGCCGAAACCGCGTGGTACGCGGGGGGCGTCGTCCCCAGGACCCCCCAATCCGTTACTGCGCCCCCCAGTCGCGTGTGCGGCAAGGTTTCCTGGCAGTTCAGTGGGTGGCTGGTGCTCAGCCGCAGGCTGCCCCCAGCGCGCTCTTCCGGGGGCTCGCTGCGCTCGACCCCAGCCACCCCAAGCACCGAGTTGCCAGGAAAACTCGCCACACACACCCCAGTCGCCAGGGTCTTGCATTGCGGTCGTGCAGCAACGATAATGGTTGGCTTGAGACCCGGCCGACCAGAAGACCGACGAAAGTGCTACTGGGGCCGGCTTTGGGGAGAGTTCTGCAAGAGACATACATAACAGGAGGTCCGCCATGAGCGAAACCACGCAACACGTCTTTTCACGTCGCAAGTTTCTGAAGAATACCGGCCGGATCACGGCGGCGGCGACCCTGGCCGGCATGGCCGTCCCGCGCGTCCATGCGGCCGAGGACAACACGCTCCAGGTGGCCCTGATCGGTTGCGGCGGCCGGGGCGGCGGCGCGGCGGCCAACGCCATGTCGGTCAAGCAGGGGCCGGTCAAGCTGGTCGCCCTGGCCGACGTCTTCGAGGGCCGCGTGCGGGGCAGTTACAACAACCTGAAGAGGCAGTTCGCCGACCGGATGGACGTGCCCCAGGACCGGCAGTTCGTCGGTTTCGATGGCTACCGCAAGGCGATGGACTGTCTGAAGCCGGGCGACATTGCGATCTTCACCTCGCCGTTGGCGTTCCGCTGGGTGCATTTTGGCTACGCCGTTCAGAAGGGACTGCACGTGTTCATGGAGAAGCCGGTGACGGCCGACGGCCCGACTTCCCGCCGGATGCTCGATCTCGCCAAGGAATCGGTGGCCAAGAACCTCAAGGTGGGCGTGGGATTGATGTCCCGCCACAGCCGGGCGCTGGAACAACTGCACCAGCGCATCCAGGACGGCGCGATCGGCGAGATCACCACCATGCGAGCCTACCGGATGACCGGCCCGGTGGGGTCGGCGTTCTCGGAAAAATGGCCCGGCAATCCGAGCGAATTGCTCTGGCAGATTCAACGTTTCCACAGCTTCATCTGGGCCAGCGGCGGGTGTTACAACGACTTCTACATCCACGTCGTTGACCACTGCTGCTGGATGAAGGACGCCTGGCCGGTCAAGGCGCAGGGACTGGGCGGGCGGCATTATCGCCGCAACAGCGTCGATCAGAATTTCGATTCGTATTCGGTGGAATACACCTTCGAGGACGGCACCAAGCTGATCATGGACGGGCGCTGCATGGGGGGTGCCCACTCCATCTACTCCAGCTTCGCCCACGGCACCAAGGGCAGTGCGATCGTCTCCAGGTCCGGCGACTGCGGGCAGCCCTCGAGCATCTACCCAGGCCAGAAGCCGGACCGCTCCAAGATGACCTGGCAGTCTAAAGTCGCTCCGGGCCAGGGCGATCCGTATCAGAACGAATGGAACGACCTGGTAGACGCCATCCGTAACGACAAGCCCTACAACGAGGCAGAGCGCGGCGTGAAGGCCAGCCTCGTAAGTTCGCTGGGCCGGAAGGCGGCCCATACCGCCCAGGAAATCACCCTGGAGGAGATGCTCAACTCCGAGCACGAATACGCGCCGGGCGCGGACAAGTTCACGATGGATTCGCCCGCGCCGTTACAGGCGGGCCCCGACGGCAAGTACCCCGTCCCCCAGCCGGGTATCATTACGGCGCGGGAATACTGAGGCCCAGTTGTCGCAGCAAAGCAACCTGGAAAGAGATGACCCAACAGAAAAGGGGGCCGGAACCGGCCAGCGCATGGTTCCGGCCCCTTTGCTTTGCCCCTTTCTCCCCTTGTTGCCCGCCTGGAGGAACCACTGACAACTCCGTACTTGGCTGTTCAACCTTGCGCTGTAGGACTAGGCTACTTGGCCATACGGGTCCGTTCCTCCGTGCGGGCGGTCACAACATCGACGGCTGCTGGAAGAGGCCGTCCCCGTCCGGTGCCGAAGCACTGCACTTTGCCGTCCACGGTGGAGAGATAGAGCCGGCCGCCCGCGGCGATCATGCCGTCGAAACGGGGCATGGAGTCCAGCCGGTAGGCGGCGAGCTGCTGCCCGTCGGCTGGCGAGACGGCCACCAGTAACCCGCCGCGGCGGCCCTCGAAAGCGGCCGACTGCTCGGCGAGCTTTCTCTGCGTCTCGGGATTGCTCAACGTCTTGACGGACTCCTCATCCTCTACATCGGGTGGCCCCGCAGCGAACAGCGCGTTGTCGGCCAGCACCATGGCGGTGACTTGTACGGACGTGTCGTCGGACCACCTGGGCACGAACCGCGTGACCGACAAAATCCTCGACTTGCCGGTTCGCTTCCCGGCCTTCTTGATCGGCTTCCGCTCGGTGCTCGCCTGGACGATCTCCGGTCGCTTGTCCGTAGCGAAAAGGTGGTACTCCAGAGGCGTGGTCCAGCGGTAGTAACGCCACAGCCGGCCGTAGCCGTAAACCGTGTCGTCGGCGAAGACCAGCAGCCGTCCGGCCGGCACCACTCGCCCGGCTCGATAGTAGCCACCGGCGCCGGACGCAAAAGCGCGACCGTAGACCCAGTACGTGCGATGCCACAGCGTGTCGTCGAGGAAGCCGGTCGGACTGAACAAATGCACGTCGTCGCCCTGCTGCTCTTTCACCGCCACGTAGGTCACGAACTTCCGCCTCCCTTCCAGGTCGAAGGGCAGCGACCGCATGTAGACGTACTTGCCGTCGCTCGACAGGATGTCAGGCAGCGCCACGGGCATATTCAGCCCCCGGATGTGGATCTGTAGGTTCTCCCCGCTCGCAGGATCGCGGTCGTCCAGGATTGTCTCGGAGAGCTTGCGGCCCGTTTTCGGGTCGAGCCGCAAGAGCCGCAAGCCGCCGTCGAGGAACATCGACCGGCCGGCGACGCAATACACCGCGTCGTTCTGCACCAACACGCTACCATGCACCGGCCAAACCGACTCGAGCTGCTCGAACGCCCCCATCCGCCGGTCTGCCGGCGCGGCGCGGTATCGCCAGACGAGCTGCCCGTCGGAGGCGCGCAGACAGTAGACGTAGCCGTCGGCAGACCCGAACAGCGCGCGTCCCCGCCAGATCGTCGGCGGCGAGTCGACGCGGCCGCCGGAGGTGAAGCTCCAGACGGGCTTCCCGGTGCTCGCGTCCAATGCGTGAACCGCGTGCGAGTCCACTGACGCCACCAGCAGCTTGCCCTCCGCAACCACCGGGCTGCTGAGCTTCCCGCCGATCCTGGTCTGCCAGGACCGCTTCAGGTCGGCCGGCTGGACGGCCGTCTTCGTGGCGCCGCTGCGCGCGGCGTCGTGTCGATACGTCGGCCAGTCATCGGAAGGCGGAAGGCGGAAGGCGGAAGGTGGAAGGGTTGTCTTGCCGTAGGCGGGGCCGCGCTGGAGACGCTCGGTGTCCGGGACCTCACGACCGGGCACTCCATCCCTGGATGGCGGGGCCAGCGCGCTGAAACCATACAGCTTCGCCTCGATGTAGCAGGCGCACGGGTGTTGTGGCGCGTAAATCAGGCCGTTGCAGGGCATCACGCCGTAGAGGCAGGCGCCGCGGACCCAGTGGTGACAGATCCAATGCTCCTTCGCGTAGTCGATGAACTCGATCCCCGTCCGCGAGAAGAGCAGATACTTGTCGGTCGCCTTGGCCCGGTAGCAGCGGTGGTGAAACCAGTGTGTTTCGACATCGGGCAAAAACTCGCTCTTCACCTCGCCGGTGTGCAGGTCGCGGCCCACCATCACGCCCGAGTCCCGGCCTTGCGCCACCGCGCCGCACCAGACCAGTCCGCCGGCTACGAGGATGTCGTCCGGCGTCCCCATGTGCCCGCAGGGGGGATGCTCCGCTTTCCAAAGTGTCTTCCCGTCCTTGGCGGACAGCGCGAACATGGTGGTGCTCCGCGGCTGGTACTTCGCCGCCGCCACCAGGCCACTGTACAGAATCACGTCGTCGTAGATCACGAGTGTCACGCCGGAGGAGCTCCTCATGCCTTCGCGCCGTGGGAGCGGTTCCGACGCCCACCGGACTTGCCCGCTGTTGCGGTCCAGGCACTGAATCCGCCGGCCGTCGTGAAACAGCACACGCTCATCATCGGCAGCCGGCGACATGGAGACGACCTTGGACTCCTTTTTCCAGAGCATTTTGCCCGACTCGGCATCGACGGCCATCAGGGTACGGGGCGCTTCGGTCCACAGCGGATCGGTAATCCCCGCCCTGATCTCTGCCAGGTTCCCGTAGGTCTTCTTCGGGTCACTGCGCAACGGTTGACCCTCGGCCGCCACGACCAGGAAAAGCACCCCACGGTCAGAGAGGATTTCTTCCGTCACCCTGGTGTTCTCGTAGGTGCGGATGGTCTCGCCCGTCGCTGCGTCCAGGGCCGACAGCGGTGCGTCGATCCCCAGCGTTACGTACACCCGGTCGCCGATTGAGACAAGCCGGCGCGTCATGAGTTGGGGACCGCTCTTCAGCGGCCAGAGATGCGTGTGCCACCGGTCGATGTCCCGCTTCCAGAGCAACTTCCCGTTGAAGGCGTCGCGGGCGATCAGACGCCACCGCGGCGGAATCAGGATGGACGCACGAGGCGCCTCGTCGAAAATGCAGAAGACCCGCCCCTTGGCCGACACCACGGCGCTGACGCTCGACATGTGATCGTGTTGTCGCGAGTAACGCTCGCCGCCAACCCACTGGTAGCGCGCAGGCGGCTCGATCAGGCTGTCGTGCGCCACGGCGTTGCCCGTCGGATCGTGCAGATAGTGGGTCCACTCATCCATCCCCTTGGGCCGCGGCTTGACCGTCTTTTCCCACCTGCCGCCCCTCTTGAGGTACGCGACGCCGTTGGGAGCAAGCACGCGCATCACCTCGTCCAGAGGAATCCCCCCCAAATTCTCCGACACGACCAGGTTGACCAGATTGTCAACGTACGGCAGGCATTTGCCCGTCCACTGCTCCACCGACACCTTCCCGTACAGGCCCAGCGACTGAATGTGCTTGCGCGCCACCTCGACGTTGGCCGCGTCGGCGTCCAAACCGTGGGCCAGATAGCTGTCATTGGCGTGCAACGCGGCCGTGAGCCTTCCATCGCCGCAGCCAACGTGGACAACAAGCCCGCCTCGGATCCCCGTCGCTTCCATTGCCTGCTGGGCGAAGGCACCTTCAGAGGTTGGGCCGGCAGTCTCGGCGCCTTTCAGAACTGCCTCGCACAAGAGCAAGATTCCCAAAAGGGGAAATCCTATGCGCAGAACACCAGTGACGCGCGTTGTTTGACCCATAGTTGGCCTCCTGTGTTTTGGGAACAAGGGCTTCCCGTTTGCTGCTGGAAAAGACGCTCTGGAAGCGGCGGCCTCCAGATGCCACGCCCCCATTATCGCAGAGTCCCGCGGTGCTGCAAGCGCTCGGGAATCAGCGGTTTAGGATCCTATAGCCGCCGAAACCCACCACCACCCCTCGCGCCGGCCTGGTGCGGCACCCGTGCCAAGCCTTTCCTGAATTCGCCCACCAATCAACGCAGGTACCACGCTTGAAAACCACCCCTTTCAAGCTTTCACTGCATGCACTTTCGGTGGTTTGCGTCGAGCGAG
>CAZUAM010000346.1:0-3278 GCA_964618095.1 uncultured Planctomycetaceae bacterium
CGCCATACCAGTCGCCACACCGATCGCGATTCTCTTCTCTCGGCGCGCGGCGGCACAAGGGGTGGAGCTTGCGGTGTTTGGGGAGCGGCCCCGCGGAACGCAGTCCGCGGGCGTTGGCGGTCTGAACTCCCATCGACAGACCACTACTCTCCTTCCTTCTTGGGCTGGTAAAACCGTGCCAGGTTGATTCCCCCGCGGAGTTCTTCCTCCAAGAGCTTGATCCGCGTCTCGATCCGCTCAATCCTCTGCTGCAACAGGGGGAGGATCCGTGGCTGCGTGTCCTCGGGCTTGGGGCGGGGCACGCTGGGGTAGCCCAGGTGGCGCTCCAACGCCGAGAACAGGTAAAGGGGGTCCTTGCGGCGGTTGGCCAGGGCGATCCTGCCTTCCTTCTCGCCGAAGAGGATCGGCCTCTCCGCGTTGCCTCGCGTCTGCCGGTACAGCTCACTGCGGACGTAGATCATGTCGGCCAGATCGATCAGCCCGATCTGGCGCCGGACGGTCAGGATCCACTCGCGCCAGTCGTCGTCGTAGATGGTGTCGCCGGCCACCGCTTCCAGGCCGCGGTCGTAGCCCAGCCGGTTGCGGCAGAGGGTCTCGAATTGGTAGAGGAAGATCCCCTGCCGGGACGGTTCCGCGGCGCGGTATTCGGCCTCGCGCCGGAGGATCTCCAGGGCGATGCGGAAGTCGAAGAGGCCTTCCGGATTCTCCGCTTCGGCCACCACGTAGGTCTGAAACGGCGTGAAGTAGTGTAGCAGATGGGCCATGGCGGTGGCGAACCCGCCGGTCAACTGCAACTCGCTGACCATGAAGTCGACCGCAAAGGGCAGCCGGGTGGTGGAGAGTAACTCCTGGCGGATGGCCGCCAGCAGTTCCTGCGTGGACATATCCTGCTGCATCCGCTCGCGCAAGGTGCGGAACAGGTAGGCCTGTTCGACGTATTCTTCCCGGTCAAGCATGGATTGTACGTTGCCGCAAACGCCCACTTTACACCGCCTGCCCGCGGTGGCTAAACGTTGTTTGGTCACCGGTCATTCGTGCTTGGTGATTTCTTCCTACAGCGTCCAGCCTTGGCGGTACTGCCGCTTGATGTACCGATCCGCCTCGGGACAGTTGGCTGCCTGGAGTTTCTTCGGATCCCAGTGCAGTTTCTTTCCGGTTCGCAGGGCCACGTTGCATAGCAGTGCAGCCTCGCTCAGGGCACCGGAGTAGTCGAAGTTGCAGGTCGTCGGCCCGCCGGTCTTGCAGGCCTCGGTCCACTCGCGGTGATGCCCGATCGAGTCGGGGATGGTGGGCTCGGGAGGCTGGAAGTCGGCGAACTTCGACTCCGGCAACAGCTTGTGCTTACCGTAGTCGGCGATCAACATCCCTTCGGAGCCGACAAACAACACGGCACTTTGCCACCCCTTCAGCGGGACGCCTTTCTCTTTGACCAGCGCCGGATAGCCGCCCCCGTTGTACCAGGTGAGCGTTACCGGAGGCAGGTTGTCGCGGGCGGGGTACTCTTGTCGGGCGATGGTCCATCGGGCGGTGCTCTCCGGATGGACCGGCCCTTCCGCTTCCACCGTGGTCGGATGACGCAGTTTCAGTGCCCAGAAGGCCAGGTCGCAGTAGTGGCAGAAGAAGTCGCCCAACTGTCCGTTGGCAAACGCCCACCAGTAGCGCCACTTGAACGGCACGTAAGCCGGGTGGTACGGTCGATACGGGGCCGGGCCGAGCCATAGGTCCCAGTCCAATGTGTCGGGTACCGGCGGGGTTTCGGTTGGGGCATCCGGTTGTGACGTGCCAGTGGGCTTCGGCGGCCCGCTGAAATTGGCCCCCAGCCAGACGTGAACCTCCCGCACCGGCCCGATCGCCCCCGACTGGACCAGCTCCACGGCGCGGCGGTAGTTGGGCAGGGCATGGATCTGCGTACCCATCTGGGTTACCAGGTTGTTCTGCTTGGCCACGTCGGCCATCGCGCGGGCCTCATAGACCGAATGGGCCAGCGGCTTCTCGCAGTAGCAGTGCTTGCCCAGCTTCATGGCCATCACGGCCGGTGGGGCATGGGTGTGGTCGGGGGTGCCGATCACCACCGCGTCGATCTGCTTGTGCATCTGGTCCAGCATCTTGCGGAAATCGCGGAACTTCTTGGCTCGGGGATGGCCGTTGAAGGCGCCGGCTGCTTGCTTCTCGTCCACGTCGCAGAGCGCGACGATGTTTTCGGTGGCAGCCACGGCGCCCAGGTCGGCGGCGCCGCGGCCGCCGCAGCCGATCGCGGCCACGTTGAGTTTCTCGTTGGGCGACGGGGCCCCGGCCCGAGCAGTGCCGCGGCCGGCAGTCCAGACTCCGATCCCGGCCAGGGCGGAATATCGCAGCATTTCTCGACGGTTGAGTTGGTTCGGCATGGCGTGGTTCTCCCAAGTTGGAGTCTTACATGGAAACATGCACGCACGTTTAGCCGCCGCCGGTGCGGCGGCTCCCGGCGTGGCCACCGGGGCTAAACGGTTTTGGTTGCGGCCGCGGGTGGGCGTGCGACGGCTTGACGCGCCGGTCGCCGGCGAGTCAAATGATTGCCCAAGAATGGGCGCTCTTCGCTGCTGCCAGCTACAAGCAAGCAAGGCCTCCCGCGGCACGACCCGAAACCCTTATCCTACTCTTTCCGGCCGGCCCGTGCAATTCCCCAGCCGCCGCAAAACGAACTCCCAAGGCAGGCGATAGTGGACGGCTCTCCCGACAACCTGGCCAAGGCGATGGCCCGGCACGGCATCGAGCTGCCCGAGCCGCAGGCAGGCGTGTTGGCGCAGTACTGCCGGCTGTTATGGCAGTGGAACGCGAAGATCAACCTCACCCGCCATACCGATCATGAGAAGTTCGTCGGCCGCGACCTGGTCGACAGCCTGGCCTTTGCGGAGTTTCTGCGGCCGGGTGAGAAGATCCTGGACGTGGGTACGGGGGGCGGGGTGCCGGGCGTGGTGCTGGCTATCGTGCGAGGCGATCTTGAGGTTTCCGTCTGCGAATCGGTGGGCAAGAAGGCCCGGGCAGTTCGCGATATCGTTGACGAGCTGGGACTCGACGTGCCCGTGCTTCACGGCCGGGCGGAAGACGTCTTGGCGGACCAGAGATTCGATACGCTGGTGATCCGCGCGGTCGGCCGGCTGCGAAAACTGCTGGATTGGCTCCAGCCCCACTGGAAGGCCTTCGGCCGGATCCTGGTTCTGAAGGGGCCTTCCTGGGTTGAGGAGCGCGGGGAAGCCCGGCACCACGGCCTGTTGCGGGATCTGGCCTTACGCAAGCTGAGC
>CAZUAM010000346.1:3288-7850 GCA_964618095.1 uncultured Planctomycetaceae bacterium
TGCTGCTGCAAATCCGTCCGAAACACCCGGCCGGTCTTAATGATTGACCCCACGGACCGCAGTCCGTGGGCGTTTCCTTTCTGTTTTCCGACGGAGGCGAGCAGTCCGCGGGCGTTTCCCGTTTCTTTTCCGACGCCCGAGAAATCAGAGCCGAGTCATCTGCCGGCGCTACTGTGTCCGCCAAAACCTGGGTACGAATAGCACCAAGATCACGAAGATCTCCAGCCGTCCGAGCATCATCAGAAAGATGAACAGGATCTTCGTCGGCCAGGTGAAGTTGGTGTAGTTCTTGGTGGCGCCGATCACGCCCAGGCCCGGGCCGATGTTGTTCAGCGTGGCGGCCACGCAACTGGCGGCGTCGATGAGTTTGTGTTCCTTTTGATGTCCGTAGTCGGTCCAGGTCCCATCGGGCTCGACGGTGATCGTAAACAGCCAACCGGCGATGAAGATAGCCAAGATCAAGGCGAAGTAGACGAGGACGTCCTTTCGCAATTCCTGTTGCTCGAGCGGTTCGCCGCCGAGGCGCAGGGGCCGGACCACGGTAGGGTGGAAGGCCTGTTCAATCTCCAGGCGGAGGATTTTCACGAACAGGATGTGGCGAATCACCTTCAGTCCGCCGCCGGTGCTGCCCGCACATCCGCCCACGAACATCAGTAACAACAAGATCCCCCGGCTGAAGCTGTTCCAATGGTCGAAATCATCGGTACAGAACCCCGTGGTGGTCGTGATTGAGACGACCTGGAACAGGCCGAAGCGGATGCCACGGGCGAGCGGATACTTATCGTCGTCGATCGCGGTACCCCCATTAACGGCGACGTCCGCCGTGCCAAAAGGATCGAAGTTTTTATGCCCTAGGAACAGCCCGAACCCGACCACCAGGGCAGTCGCTGCCAGGATCACGGCGATATAGGTGCGCCATTCGACGTCGGCCAGCAGGCGGCCCGGTTTGCGGATCACCAGCCAGTACATCAGCATGAAGTTGGTGCCGGCCAATAACATGAAGACCACGATTGTCATCTCGATCAAGGTGCCGTTGAGTTCCGGCACGGTGGTAAAATGGCCGATGCTGGCGTTGTAGGTGCTGAATCCTCCGGTGGCCATGGTCCCGAAGGCGTGGCAGAGGGCGTCGAACAGAGACAGCCCTTCAACGCACAACAGCACGGTCAACAGGGTGTTCAGCCCGGCGTAGATGAGGAACAGGACCCAGGCGGTGTGCTGCATTCGGGCCTGGGGGGTGGAGTGGCTGGGGCCGGGCATTTCCACCTGCATCAGCGCCTTGCCGGCCGAACCCTGCCCCAGGATCGCCACGAACAACACGATGATCCCCAGCCCGCCCAGAAAGTGCGTGCTGCTGCGCCAAAACAGGATACATCGCGGCACCACGTGAGGGTCTTCCAGCTCCGTGAGCACGGTAGCCCCGGTAGTGCTGAAGCCCGACTGGGCCTCGAACATGGCGTCGACCACGCTCATCCGCCTGTCGGCTGCCCGCTCAGTGCGGCTAATGATGTAGGGCAAGGCCCCCAGCACCGTAGCCAGGACCCAGCTCAGGCCGACCACGGCCATGGCCTCTTTGCGGAAGAGTTCTCCCGTGCTGTTGCGGCCCAGGTATCGCAGCAGGCCGGCTACGGCGAAGCAAACCGCCATCGATCCCAGCAAGGCAAAGAACCCCAGCCGCTCGGACTGCCAGACCGCGCCGGGGGCGTACCAGGCCCAGGGGAGGCTAAAGGCCATCGACGCGCCGATGAGCATCGCGATCAGGCTCAGCAGCTTGCACAGGAGGGCTTTGTTCATTTCCCACTGGCCCTGTTCCCATCTCACGCGCCGTTGATGCTGAACATCCGCACCGTCTGTTCGACGGCCGAAGATTCGACCAGAGCCACCACGGTATCGCCGGGGGAGAAGCTGTCGTCGGCCCCCGGTACCGTCACGTAGTTTTCGCGGATCACCGCCCCGATCAGACACTGGGGCGGAAGCTGCAAATCGGCCAGCACGTGCCTGGTGGCCGGGGCTCCTTCCTCCACCTCGATCTCCAGCACCTCGATCCCGGCGTCGGTGGCCATGGGGGTCTTGGAGATCACCGCTCCGGTGTTCAGGAACCCCAGGATCTCTCTGGCGATCACCTTCCGCGGGCTCACGGCGTGGTCGATCCCCAGCTTGCCCACCACGTTGGCGTAGTCGGGACGGCTGACGATGGACATGATGGTCTTGGCTCCTAGTTCGCGGGCTTCCACGCAGGCCATGATGCTGTCCTCGTCGTCGCCGGTACAGGCCACGAACACGTCGGCGCTGCCCACGCGCTCCTCTTCCAGGCTGGCCCGGTGCTGGGCGTCGGCGTTGACCACGGTGGCGTACTTCAGATGGGCCGCCAGGAACTCGCAGCGCTGGCGGCCCTTCTCCATCAGCAGTACGGCGAAGCGGGGGCCTTCCAGCACGCGTGCCAGGTGGTAGCCGGTCTCGCCGCCGCCGGCGATCACCACGCCCTGTTTGGGCGGCAGCTCCTTCTGGAACTTCTCCCTGACCTCGTCGATGTCCTCGCGGGTGCCGATCAGCGTCACCCGGTCGCCGGCGGCCACCCGGTTCTCGGCCCCGGCAATCGTCATCTTGCCGTTGCGGAAGATCGAGCCGATCCGCACGCCGGCAGGTAGCTGGACGTCCTTTAGCGGAACTCCCACGGCGGAGGTGTCTTGGCTGACGGCCAACTCCTGCATTTCCAATTCTCCGCGGGCGAAGTTTTCCACCACGACCGCTCCCGGATGCCGGATTTCGCGGGCAAGCTCCATGGCCGAGAGGTGCTCGATGCTCAGCAGGCGGTCGATCTGGAAATGCCGCTGGTAATCGAAGGTGCTCAAGTCGCGGAACACCGGGGCGTAGACGCGGGCGACCGTTCGGCGGGCGCCCATGGCCTTGGCCATGCTGGCGGCGATCATGTTGACTTCGTCGATGCCGGTTACGGCCAGGCACAGATCGGCCCCCAGCACCTGGGCCTGGAACAACACGCTGGACTGGGCCGCCGAGCCGGTCACCGCGCGGACGTCCAACTCCTCGTTGACGCGCCGGGTTCGGGCCGGATCGTGATCCACCACGGTCACGCTGTGGCGGTGCTGGCAGAGCATGTTGGCAATCGAGGTGCCGACCGTACCCGCTCCGAGTACCACGATTCTCATAACTCCATCCTCCCAACCGAAAAAGGGGACGCGGCTCTTTTTCTTTCGAGGGAGTTTGAGGCCGTCTTCGGTTTGCCTGGAAAAAGAGCCCCGTCCCCTTTTTCCCTCACAACCACCACGAAACCAGCAACAGCACCGCAAGAATGACCGCCATGAACCCCAAGATCCAGATCCCGATCCGGGCCGCGTGCAGCAGGATCGGGCCGGACTGTTCGTGTCGGGTGGCCGCGTACACCAGACTCACTGCAATAATCAACGGAAAGGCATACAGGAAGTGAATGGCGGTCAGCAAGGCGCTGTCCATGGGTGCGGTTCCTCCCCGGGTGTTCTCCGAGAGCGCTAGGAGGGGACTTCCGACGGCGGATCGTCGTCCTGATCCTCCTGATCTTCGTCCTCTTTTTTCCTGGCTGTTTCGCTGAAGACCGGACCGGCCCAAGCGTCGTAAATGGCCAGGATGTTCAACAACCCGGCGATCATCGTAAAGTGCTTACCAAACTCCAGATAGGGGTGCAAGTGGTAGTTGAGCTCGTCGTCGTTGGGCTGGTTGCGGTTGGGATCGGCATGATTCCAGCCGGCACCTGACGAGGGGATCCAGGGCGGGGCCATGAAGCCGTTCAGCCAGACCTTCTTACCGCTGCTCATCCGATTGGCCTGCACCAGGGCCGGCAAGGCGGGCAAGCCGACGCCCACCTGGCACAGATAGGCCAGCCGCTTGTCGCCCCGGCGCCACGAGAAGTAGACCACCCGGGCCCAGCCTAGCTTGCCGAGAATGCTCAGCGTATTCTCGTCTTTTCTGACCGTGTACACCACACTCCCGTCGATAATCTGCCACCTGCTGCCTTTCTCTTCGGTCAAAACCGAGGCATTCTGAGAAAGGGACCTTACGTTTCTCTGTCGCTTTACCTCGTGCCGTTCAAAATCCAGCCGCAGATCTTGCGGGATGACACCACGATCTAATTCGTCTTGGAACTGCAAGCTGGTGTTGAACATCAACAGCTCGTCGCCGCTACCCAAATAGAGTCCGTACAGGAACGTCCCCATGATGCAGACGAAGAACAGGCCGGCCTTCGCCGTCCGTCCCTGGTAGAGGTGCCCCAGTCCGGGGATCAACCACGCCAAAAACGCCGCCAGCCCCCGATCTTTCAGATCGACCGACTCGCGGTCTTCCCGTTCTTCGTCCGTTGGGACCATCCGCCAATCTCCTCCACAGCGGGATGGCGTGGGTACACACTTCAGGGGGGATCCGCTGCCCGCCCGCACACGACTTCCCGATTCAACCCCTCTCGATGTAATTCTAGTCCCGCCGGGCAATATTGCCAGGGGACTTCTCCTGGGCCGCTCCCGGGGCCGCGATTGGCTGCCGGGGGCTTGGACCCGGTCGCGACCGCCGGTCGCGGG
>CAZUAM010000347.1:0-7825 GCA_964618095.1 uncultured Planctomycetaceae bacterium
GCCCGGGCGGTGGCCTTGAAGATCCCTTCGGCGATGTGGTGGCTGTTGCGGCCGTGGTGGACGATCACGTGGAGGTTGCACAGCGCGTTTGCCGAAAAGGCCTGCCAGAAGTCGGCCACCAGCTCGCTGTCGAACTCGCCGATCTTGGGCGTGGGGAATTCGGCCTCGAAGACGAAGAACGCCCGGCCACCAAGATCCACTGCGCTGGTCACGAGCGTCTCTTCCATGGGCAGCGAAAAGTGGCCGAACCGCCGGATACCCGACTTGTCGCCCAGGGCTTCTCTCAGGGCTTGTCCCAGGCAGATGCCCACGTCCTCGACCGTGTGGTGCTGGTCCACCTTCAGGTCACCGGCTGCCTTGACCGCAAGATCGACGGCGGCGTGGCGGGCCAGAAGTGCGAGCATGTGATCGAGGAAGCCCACGCCGGTGGCGATCCGGGCCTTCCCGGTGCCGTCGAGCGAGAGTTCCAGCTCGATTTGGGTCTCGGCCGTTTTGCGTTGAACGTTGGCAGTGCGCGACATGGTAGCAGACCTGCGTTTAGCGGTCGCCGGCACGGCGACTCCGTTTAGCAGTCGCCGGTACGGCGACCAGTACGTCAGACAATGGCCCTCAACCGTCCCAGGCAGGCGTCGATCTGCTCGTCCGTGCCCACGCTGATCCGCAGTCCGTCGCCCCAGCCCGGATAGTCCATGTATCGGACCAGGACGCGGTCCCGTTTGAGTCGCTCGTAGAGCGGCCTTACGGGTTGCCCGGAATGGGTGTTCCAGGTAAAGTTGGCCTGCGAATCGACCGTCGTAAACCCTAATTCCCGCATCCCGGCCACCAGCCGCCGGCGGGTGGCCAGGATCTTCGCCCGGTTTTCGGCCAGCCACTGTTGGTCGCCCACCGCGGCGGTGGCCGCGGCAATCGAGAGCGCGTCGCAGTTGTACGAGTCCTTGACTTTGGCCAGCCCGGCGATGATCGGCGGCTGGGCCACCACGAATCCGAACCGCAGCCCGGCCAAGGCGTACGACTTGCTTAGTGACCGTGAAACCAGGATTCTCTCGCAGCGGGCCGCCAACTCGAGACAATTCGTTTCGGAAAAATCGATGTAGGCCTCGTCCACCAACAACGGACACGGCAGCCGCTGGGCAAGTTCCAGGACCTGCTCGGGCGGGACGACCGTGCCCGAGGGGCTGTTCGGGCTGGGCAGAAAGACCAGCCGCAAGTCGTCCCGGGCCGCTGCAAACTCGTCCGGCAGCGACCAATCGTCACGAAAGTCGATCTCCTCGCTGCGGGCGCCTTGAATCTGGGCCAGGGTCTTGTAAAGGATGTAACTCGGATAGGGAAGTCGCAGCAACTGGCCTTGGCCGACGAACGCCCGAGTGGCGATGGTCAGAACGTCGTCGCTGCCGTTGCCGCAGAGGATCCAGTCGGGCTCGACGCCGAAGATTTCGGCTGCCCGGTGGCGAAACGCCCCGGCCATCGGATCGGGATACTTTTCCAGTCCCCGCCGCAGGGTCTCCTCGATGGCCTGGCGGACGGCCAGCGAGGCCGGGTAGGGATTCTCGTTGGTGTTGAGCTTGATGAACTCGCCGGTCTGCGGCTGTTCGCCCGGCACGTAACCGGCCATGGCGTCGATCTCGGGACGGAAGTAGGTCATCGGCTACGGAGTCAGAGATTGGGAGTCAAGGATAAAGGACTTGGACTGAGAAGGCGAAAACCCAAGGCTTGGCCCGTGTGCGGATCAGAACTCGAGAAACTCTTCCGGATAGTGCGAGAGGTCCAGCTTCTCTTCCTCCGGAATCGGCCGGATGCCCCACTGCTGCATGGCCAGCGCGCCGAAGAGGATTTCGATACGGGTCCCGCTTTCGTCGTTACCGATCTCGTCAATCACCATTGCGTGCGTGGATATCCGTTTCCCCTCCACTTCGCCCTCGAGAAGTGCCGTCTCGCTGGCCTGTTTGACCTCTCCTCCAAGTGCGCTTCGAAACGGATGCTCGATTCTCGAAGTCGTCAATTCTAAAGCCACCTCCGGGACTACATAGGTGTTCCGTGCGCCTGTGTCAAACAGCGTCCAGCAGTCGCGGCCGCCGATGCTGATCATTTGACATATTCTTCCCATCACGGGACTCCATGTCCACCCGACAATACCAGCGGAGCCAAGTATATATGATAATGCTACACAGTCTGTTCCGATCCGACAACCGTCCAATCACGGGCACCGCATGTGATCGCAGTGTCTTGCACTCCCGAAGATGAATTGTTTCGTCTTCAAGCGTCCACGCGACATCCCACGCAGGACCCTCCGACGGGTGGCCGGGGTCGACGGGCACCGACGCGAAGCGTTGGTCGGCGAGCCCCCGGAAACTCGGCCAACTGGGGGCTCGCTGCGCTCGACCCCAGCCACCCCTCGCTCAAATTTGGAACTACTGAGATTGGCCTACACTTCCTCCGGTTTGGGCAAGAGCCACGGCTTGCGGTACTCCGGGCGGGTCAGGTACCGCGCGGCGTCTTGGTCGCCGACGAACCGGTAGTTCTCGGCATCGAACCGCAGTGTCCGTCCGGCACGCCAGGCCGCATTGCCCAGATGGCAGAGCAGGCTCGAGGGATGGCCGATCGTTTCCAGGTCGGCTGCCGGTTTTTGGCGAGTTTGCATGCAGGAGAGAAAACTCTCCACGTGGGAGGCGGTGCTTTCGTAAGAGCCTTTCTCCTCGCGGAGCAGCTTGTTCCTCGGCCCGTAGGCCCGCCAGGAATTGTTGCCCAGCACCACGTATCCTTTGTCGCCGTAAACGGCGGCGCCTTCGGCCTCACCGAACATGGCATACGGTGTCCAGATCCGCATTTCGTAGGTCATCACCCGGCCGTCACCGTAGTCGTAGGTGCAGATCAAGTTGTCGGGCCACTCTTGCATGTCGTCGAAATAGCATTTCCCCCCGTGGGCGGAGACGGCCTGGACCGGTCCGAGCGGCTTTTCGCCCTGCGCGGCCAGCGCCGCCTCGAAAGCCCAGCGGGCCACGTCCAACCGATGGACCCCGTCGTTGCCGAGATCTCCACAGCCGTAGTCGAAAAACCATCGCCAGCTCGAATGGAAGCGGCGCCGGTTGAAGGGCCGCTTCGGCGCCGGGCCCAGCCAGAAATCGTAGTCCACCCCGCGCGGCGGTTCCGAATCCGCCGGCCGACCGATCGAACCTTGCCGGGCGCTTTCCCACCCCTTGGCAAACAGGGCCCGCCCGATGTGACCCTCGCCGAGGTAGCGCATCGCATCCAGAAAATGCTTGCCGCTGCGGGACTGGGTGCCGAGTTGCACCACGCGCTGATACTTCTTCATGGCCGCAACCATCACTTGCCCCTCCATGATGTTGTGGGCGTCGGGCTTTTCCACGTACACGTCCTTCCTTGCCTGGCAAGCCATGATCGTGGGAATCGCGTGCCAATGGGTGGGCGTGCCGAGCATCACGGCATCGACCGCCTTGTCGTCTAGCGCACGGCGAAAGTCCTTGATCGCCTCGGGCTTCTTGCCGGTCATCCGCTGTACTTCGGCGGCGCGGCTGTTGCGAATGGCTTCGTCGACGTCGACCACGTATTTCACGTCCACGTTTTTCCTGGAGGCGAATACTCGCAAATTACCACCGCCCCGGCCTCCCACGCCGATGGCCGCTACGGTGATCCGATCGTTCGCGGCTGCCCGGGCCTTGGGCCTTGCCGTTGATAGAGCGACGGCCGCGGCAGTTGCCCCTGCTGATTTCGAAAAAAACATTCGTCGATTCATCGTGCTCCCTGCGCTTTCTGAACTCGGGTAAAGCCAACTGGGGGTTTCCCGTTGAAACCCGTAGAGGTTGCCCGGCTGTACTGCCAAGCACGGTTCTCTCATTCTAGAGTTTCTCGACGTCCAAAGCCAGTATTCACCAGTATTCAGCCGCCAAGCCGCCAGCCGGTGCGCCAGGGCAAAGCTCCTGCCGCCATGACACCGCACGCCCGAGAAACAGCAAATGGGCACGTCCCGCCAAAGGTCCCTTACTCAAAACCAGCGCGGAAGCAAGCGATCAAGTGTGCCCCGCGAGGAGATGCATTCTCAATAAGCCGTGCGGCAAATCCACGTTCCGTATGCCCGTCGTCGGCGGTGAGAATGAGATTCCCGTGCCGATCGCAATTCCGCATCCTTGAGAGGCTGGCGGGCACGCCACCTGATTATGCTGCGTGATGCCCCTCTCGCCCCCGGAACTACCGGCCGGTCGGCAACCAAGGACCACCGTGGTCATCACGGCCGCATCAGTTTCGCAACTCGGCCCGGAACGGGGTCAGTCGTTAGACCTTAGCCTCCTCAGTCCGGACAATCTTCCGATACTGGCGGACACTAAGATCTAAGGACTGACCCCTCTCAGACTCCCACGCCCGCGTGTTGAAAACCGTTTGTTTTCTCGGACTAACCGAAGAAATAGCTGATCCGACAAATCGATGTGCCAAACGTCTGAGTTAGGTTTCGCGTTCTGTGGACTGTTCGTCCATCAATTCCAAGAGTTTCGCGGGCGTGACAATTCGAGTGCCACGGAACGGATTCATCACCAGCAAATCATTATCGCCTGTGACAATGAATGATGCCTTGCCATTGACGGCCAGTTCGAGAATGTGATCATCCTTGGGATCCCGACATTCTTGAACGGACTCTTTGATTTCCACCAATTCTGATTCGTGGATCAAGGCTTGAAGGAATCGTTCGCGTTGTTCCAGGGTAACGTAACGGTTGAGCTTCTCGCGTCCCAATACGTCGTCCAGCTCTTGCGCCAACGTGTGCGAAAGCAAGATCGTTCCCTGATCGAGCGATTGTGAGAACGCCTGCCCTGGAACGGAATCGTTCAACAGCAGCGCGCTAATGATGACGTTGGTGTCAAAAACGTAGCGTGTTTCACTGTTCATCGAGGATGGCTTGCAAGATTTCTGGAGTCAGTCCTCGTTCTTGCGCGTTTTTGCCGATTTCGCGCATAACATCCTTGAGCGACGCTTTGGAGCGTGTGGCATCCCGCAAGCGCAAGCTCACCAACAGGTCCAGCTTACGGCGTTCGTCGTCCGACGCGGACCGATAAGCGTTGGCCACGTCCGCATCGACGAAAACTGTGATTTGTTCGGCAGCCATTTGGGCACCTCGGGTGCGATGTTGCATACCCCATCATAGCACCATGCGTGGCAAACGACCAGATGCGGTGATCCAGCGAAAGTCGGAACGAAGTTCGCAGTGTTTTGCGAAACCTAACGTCCAAGATCACCGGGCGGGCGGACCAACACGGTGAACGTTGGAAAAAGACTGAAAACCCGTAAACGAAGGAAACGACGTTGAAAAACCGAAAACGTTAAACGAACGAAACAAGTTTGAAAAACCGGAAACGGAGCCAGCTCTGGTGAAGCGATTTCTTAGAACGCGCTTGAATCGCAAGTTGCGTCACGCAAATGGTCCTAGCTTTTCGCGCTCTGTGAGGTAGTCTACCCAATCAAGCTGTGAATGCACAATCATGTGCCTGATGACGCAATGATTGATTCTGTCAAGTTCCCCGTACAATTCTGAAATACCCTTGTCATCCAGACAGTCTTCAAGTTGGTGTCCAAGGTAAACGATGCGAGTGCGGTAGCCAATCGCTTCATCAGTTGAGTTGTCTTTCCTGCCCGTTAGCGTGACAAACCAGTCAAGCATCTGATCGTATTTGAGCTGGTCTGTGGTGACATACCGAACGATTATCTTTTTCACGTCCTTGAACTGCTCGTATTCGGTTGGATTAGCGAGGAACTCAAGCAAGGTAATTGCGTTTATGAACCGTGAAGTGTGATCGTAAGCTTCCAGCGTATTTCTGTAGAGCGCCAGTCCATGTGACGCGATCTTTCCCGTTTTGCCATCCATAGGGAAGGCATCATTGTCGATCGATTCTAGAGCAAGGCCGAGCCCTACGGTAATGGAGTGAGTAAACGCGGCACCAGCAATAAGCCTCGCGTGTCGTTCGTCTGGGTTGTAGAGGACTGCGGCTGCAAACATCGGTTTTGGGATTATCGTGCCAGCACGACCGGGGAGAGTGTCGACCAAGCCGAGCCGACATAATGAGAAGCGAGCAACATCGAGGAATGTCACGTCAACGTATTGGGACAACGTGCGAATGAACCGCATATGATTCTTGTGCGAATCAGAATCGAAGGCATGCCAATTGAACCGGCATGGGAATACGATGAGCGGGTGTTCAGATAGTAGATCAGCGTCAACGCCCGTTGCACCGGATTGAGCTTCGGACAGCGTCGTATCAAACGTCTTGTTATCGTGAACATTCAGCGAATCCAGGTCGAAGTCACCGGGTGCGATAACATGGATTCCGCGTGGAAACGAGAAAGCGTCCCAGTCAACATGCAACCGGCTGATCGGTAGAACGGCCAAGAGGTGTCCGGAAGCGAAGTAGTTCGAGAAATCGTCAACATTTCCTGGCATCAGAAAAACCGAGCGTTCTAACTTTGTTAGTATACCGTTCGGCCTAAACGCGCTATCCGCGTCTTAAGCCGACAGATCCGTCGGCCTAAGACGCTTCCTGATTTCCTGATTCTCGCCAAACAAGTCCTTTGGTGTCAAGAGGTTCGCAATCCGCACCCGTTTATCAGGCGGTCTTATCCGGTTTTCGGTATAACACGCAGCCTGCTTCCGCGATCTATAGACTATCGGCGGGGCTGCGAACCCCCCTTCCGCCACGATTCAACACGTGCGTGTAGATCATTGTGGTTCGGACATCCTTATGGCCGAGCAACTCCTGGACCGTGCGGATATCGTACCCGTCCTCCAGCAGGTGGGTGGCGAAAGAATGTCGAGACGTGTGGCACGTGGCCTTTTTGATCAGGCCAGCCCTCTCGACAGCCTGCTTAACTGCGTTGCTGAATGATCGAGCCGTCCACATGGTGTCGCCCACGGAACCACCGAGCCGTGGGCAACCAAGGGCCACCATGGTCACCAGGGCCGCATCAGTTTCGCAACTCGGCCAGCAGCCGCTCCAGCGCCCCCTGGACCGGCTGCGACTGGAGGACGATCAGGCAGCCGGAGGGCCCGTCGAGGTGCAGCACGCCCGGGCCGCCGGCGTCGCTCCAGGTGGAACCGGCCACGCGGCCAATGTCTTCGAGGAGATCGACCAGCCCGGCGAGTGGTACCTCGATCGCCGTGGCGGAGTCCTGTACTTCTTTCCTCCGGAGGGCTTTCCGCAGCGGTCGATAGTGTTTTCGCTGCTGGGCGAGGCGATGTTCTCGCTGCAAGACACTTCGTACGTTTCGATCCGCGGACTGACGTTGGAGGTATCGCGCGGCGTCGGTGCGCTGATCGGCGGCGGCGCGCACAACCGAATCGCCGGATGTGCGATCCGCAACATGCACCAAGGCGTCATCCTCAGCGGCGGCTCGCACAACGGGGTGCTCGGCTGTGACTTGTTCGATCTGGACTCGATGGCCGTTCGCCTCTCCGGCGGCGACCGCGTCACCCTGACCCCGGCCGGGCTGTACGCGGTGAACAACCACATCCACCACTTTGCCCGGTGCTACAAGACCTGGCACCCGGGCGTGCAGATCGAAGGCGTGGGCAATCGGGTCGCCCATAACCGGATCCACCACGCCCCGCAGTATGCGATCTCCTATCGTGGCAACGACCACCTGATCGAGCTGAACAATCTCCACCACCTTTGCCTGGAAATGAGTGACGTGGGCGTGGTCGGTTGTGGAGGGGATTGGACGTTTCGCGGAAACGTGGTCCGGTACAACTTCATTCACCATATCCCCCACCGCCCCACCCCTTTCAAGCTTTCACTGCATGCACTTTCGGTGGTTTGCGTCGAGCGAG
>CAZUAM010000348.1:0-7794 GCA_964618095.1 uncultured Planctomycetaceae bacterium
ACGAGAATCTCACCATCACGGGCGGATTTGTTTCCGCGGCCAATCGAGCGAGGCCGCTGCTGAACGCCCAATTCGTCTTTCAGCCCAGCGTTTTCTCCTTGTGTCCTACGATCGTTGCACGGTACTACACTGCTATCACTCCGCCATCGCCGGGGAAGACACCACGGAGGCACGGAGAACACGGAGGATGCGAAGATCTCCGTCTATTTCGAACCACCCATTTGAGGTCGTCACTTGCCACAAAACCACGTGTGCATACATCGTCCGCTGGATGCCCAAACAAACGTAAGTAGTTGCAGTGATTCATCTTAAACTCCGTGTTCTCCGTGCCTCCGTGGTGCAGTCCGCGCCGTCGTACTACCGTGTCGTGCAATAGTCGTAGGACACCAGGCCAAATCTCTCGTACTGAACAATCATGCTGCTGATCCGGAAAAACGCCTACGCCCGCGCCGGCTTGATCGGCAATCCCTCGGACGGTTATCACGGCAAGACCATATCGCTGGTGGTCCGCGACTTTCGGGCGGAAGTCACGCTCTACGAATGGGACCAGATCGAAGTCGTCTTCAGCCACGACGATCGAAGCCGTTTCGAGTCGGTCGGCGAGCTGGTCCGCGACGTCCGTTTGCACGGTTATTACGGCGGGATCCGGCTGGTCAAGGCCACGATCAAGAAGTTCGTCGAGTACTGTTCTCACCGGGGCCACCAGCTCCACGCACGGAATTTCTCCGTCCGCTACGAGAGCGACATTCCGCGGCAGGTCGGGCTGGCCGGCTCCAGCGCGATTATCGTGGCCACGCTCCGCTGCCTGATGCAGTTCTACGACGTCGAGATCCCCCGGCAGATCCTGCCCTCCCTGGTGCTCGCGGTGGAAACCGAGGAGTTGGGGATCGCCGCCGGGCTACAGGACCGCGTGGTCCAGACCTACGAGGGGCTGGTCTACATGGATTTCGCCCCGGAAGCGATGCGCGAGCACGCCGGTTTCCAATGTGGCACCTACGAGCCGCTCGACCCCGCGCTGTTGCCCCCGTTGTACGTCGCCTACAAGACCGACGTGAGCGAACCGACCGAAGTGGTCCACAGCGACCTCCGCGCCCGATTCGACCAAGGTGAACCGGCCGTGCTCCAGGCAATGGCCCGGCTGGCCGAGTTGACCGTCCAGGCCCGCGAGGCGATCCTCGCCGGCGACGCGGGGCGCCTGGGCCAATTGATCGATGAGAACTTCGAGCTCCGCCGCTCGATCTGCCGGCTGCCGGCCGGCCAGATCGAGATGGTCCAGTGCGCCCGCAGTGCCGGAGCCACCGCCAAGTTCGCCGGTTCCGGCGGCGCGATTGTCGGCACCTATCCCGACGACGCCACCTTTCGACGCCTGGAAGCCGACCTCGACGCCATCGGTTGCCGCGTGATGCGGCCGGTGATTGGAGAGTGACTGATTGTGCTGCGTGGTCGAAACCAGCGGAAATCCGCGACGCCCCCCAATTGGCTGGGCCGTGAGGGCTGGTAGCTGCGGACATGCATCGCTAGAATCTGCGTATGTTGGGTGCCTGCCCTGCCCTGCGCGCCCGTTGAAGCCTGATACTCCTACAGCGAAAACGCCCTGCGAGGCAACGACAGATGCAGCCGATCGGCGAAATTGGCGGCGAAAGAGCACCGAAACACAGCGGCTTGGTGGACGCGGCATGCCGACTGCAACAGGACCACGAAGTGCGCACGCCAGCCAAAAGGCGTAAAGCGAAAGGGCAGGTTTTCACACCTCCGGGCGTAGCGCGATTCATGGCTGGGCTCTTCAGAAGTCTTCCCAAAGAACTTCGTCTGCTCGACCCTGGAGCCGGTACCGGTTCCCTGACCGCTGCTGTGTGCGAACGCGTGCTTAAGGGCCAATCGCGAAGGGACGTTGAGGTTCATCTTTTTGAGACGGATGCTGCGCTTCTCCAGCCGCTTGAGGAGACTATGAAATTATGCCAGAAAGAGTTGGGGCGTCTTGGCCACTCGTTCTCTTATCACGTTCACGACAAAGATTTCCTCTTCGCATCGGCAAGCGACTTCGGGCAACAAAGGGCGTTGTTTCCCGCGGATGCTTCCTTGGAACAGTTCGATGCAGTAATCACTAATCCACCCTACTTCAAAGTGAATAAGGACTGCAAGTATACACAGTTGATGGCAGACGTCATCCATGGCCAGCCGAACATTTATGCTTTCTTTCTCGCGTCAGCCGCCCACTGTCTGCGGCCTGGAGGGGAATTGGTTGCGATAACGCCGCGGAGCTTCTGTAACGGCCTTTACTTTCGCGGATTTCGCAGGTGGTTTTTCAACCGAATGTGCCTCCTACACATCCACCTATTCCAATCCAGGACAGAGACGTTCAGAGAAGCTAATATCCTCCAAGAAAGCGTAATAACTCTCAGTAGACGGCTTGGAAATGCGGCTCGACGAGTCAGTATAACAAGAAGCTATGGGAGAGAATCCTTGGATTCGCGTAATGGACAAGCTCTTTCGGCTGACTTAGTCCTTGACGAGTCGTGCGGTGACGTCGTTGTCCGTGTTCCAGAAACCAACAAAGACGCAGAGATTCTCCAATATGTCGAGGCGTGGCCAAAGCGATTCGAAGACGCTGGCTTGAGAATCTCCACTGGTCCTGTCGTGATGTTCCGAGTAACTAGGTTCCTCGTGGGCGAGGCAAACGCCAAAGACGCGGTTCCCCTTCTTTCAGCGCACAACATAAGACCATTCCGGACCCTTTGGCCCGTGAAGAAGAAGAAGTGGCCGCTCGCGTTTCGCGACTGTCCCGACTCTCGGAAACATCTACTACCCATAAGGAACTATGTTCTCGTGAAACGTTTCAGTGCTAAGGAAGAAAGCAGGCGGCTAACGGCCGCCTGTCTCCTAGCATCGCAAGGAGTCCACGCCCGACTCGCTTTGGAGAACCATATCAATTATGTATACCACGCCGACCGCGAGCTAACTGACGAAGAAGTCTTCGGAATCGCGGCCCTTTTTAATTCCGTGCTCCTTGACCGCTACTTCCGTACAATTAGTGGCAACACCCAAGTGAACGCTACAGAAATCCGGACAATGAAGTTCCCCGACGTCAACTGCGTCCGGCGCATCGGCCGCTGTGTTCAGGCTGTGTCCGGTTTCACGCGCTGCTCGCTGGAGGCGATTGTTCTGGATGAACTGGGCGTGAACAGCCGACTAAGCGGTTACTTGAAAGGATTAGCGAAGTGAGCAAGGTCGAGGAAGCCCAGGAAATCCTGCGATCCCTCGGCCTCCCAGGCAAGCAACAGAATGAACGTTCAGCCCTCACGTTGCTTGCACTGGCGCACATCAGGCCCAATGGTTCGTGGAAGCACGCCCAGCAGCCTATGCTCCGAATCTGGGATATCATGGGTTTTATGCGCGACGAGTATGGAAAACGCTACGCTGCAAATAGCCGCGAGACGATTCGCCGGCAGACAATTCACCAGTTTGAGCAAGCTCGCATCGTGGACCGGAATCCAGACGGCCCTAGCCGGCCCACGAACAGCGGCAAGAATTGTTACGCGCTCACGAAGGATGCAATACGAGTCCTGAAGGCGTACAAGACCCCTTTGTTCGATGAGCAAATAGGTGCCTTCATTAAGAAGTTCGGCTCGCTGCAAGAAGCTTATAGCCGCCAGAGAAAAGCTAACCGCCTTCCCCTCACCCTTCCAGGCGGCGCCACCGTCTATCTATCGCCCGGGAAGCACAATGAGCTCCAGGTTGCGTGCATCGAGGAACTTGGGCCTCGCTTTGCCCCCGGTGCATCGGTCGTCTATGTGGGTGATACCGCTAGAAAGCACGTTTTGCGTGACGCCGAACGGCTCCTGAAACTCAAGATTCCAATCACCGAGCACGATAAGCTACCGGATGTAGTTCTGTTCGACAGCAAGCGGAACTGGCTTTTTCTCATTGAGGCGGTGACAACGCATGGCCCCGTTTCCCCAAAACGCCATAGGGAGCTGGAGAAGATGCTCCGCCGGTGCCCAGCCCAGCGCATCTACATCACTGCGTTTCTAAGGACAAGCGACTTCCGCAAATACGCGGCGGATATCGCCTGGGAAACGGAAGTGTGGATTGGCGAGCATCCCGACCACATGATTCATTTCAACGGACCCAAGTTCCTGGGTCCGTACAGACCGCTCAGAAACGGGTAGACGCGATGCATCCGCAGAGATTGCATGTACCTACCGCCGATGTGGCGACCAGACAGGAGGTTCGATCTTCGGCCCGGCTGGTCCCGCCCCCGGCGAAGGCGACAGGGAAGTAGGCATCCGGAGCGCCGGTCCGAGGCGGATTCGGCCGGGCTCGGCCTGATCAGGTTCGCCGAGGTCGGCCGGGCGGCCCGCTTCCGGTGCCGGCGGGGCCGGCTGGGAGCGTACCCAGCGTCTGGAGGTCCGGCCCGGCAGGCCAATCTGGATCGGCCCCTCCGCCTGCAACCTCCGTCCGTCGCTGGTGGTGTAGCGTACGAACAGGTAAAGCTGGCCGTGCACCGGCGGATCGGCCGGCCAAGGCAGTTCCAGGTGGATGGCCCCGCCCGAAACACTTCTCCGGAACCGCGCGGCTGTCTCGGCGGCCGTGAAGTCCCAGCGTGCCACCCGGGCGGCCTCGCCGTCGAGGGCCGGATCGAGCACCACCACCGACACCTCCGCCGCGGCCTTGAGCGATCGTCCTTGGGCGTCGCGGGGCTCGATCGCGACCACAATCCCGTCGTCCCCCGGCCGGCCGTCGCTGTCATAGCCGCCGGTCAGCAAACGATTCAGCGCCAACCGGGCAACCTGCCTGCTGTCGGCTGGGAAAACCGGCTCGACCGCGCCGGTCCGACGAACCTCCGTCCCGTCGCCCACCCCCTTTTCCGCAGGCGGATCGGGCACGGACGGTTCCAAATCACTCGGGCCCTGCCCCGGCTCGTCCGCGCTCGGACCGTCGGGCTGCTCGCCTCCGGGCGAGGGCCGCGAAGGGACTTCGTACGGGGAAGCAGGCGCCTCGCTCTCGCGATCACCGTATCCGTCGTCGCCGGGTGGCGAGCCCCTCTCTTCCTCCGCTCCGGGAATGTCCCGTGGCCGAATCATCTCCAACAGCCTGCTCGGTCCGGCGTCGGCCGGTCTCGATCCTCCCGGCCCGGCGGCGTCCACCCCGCGCGAGCGCAGCGCCGCCTGGTAGTCTTCCACAACCCCCCGCAGCCTGTAAATCTCGTCTTCCTGCAAGCGGAGTTCCCGCTCCAACAGGACAATGTTCGGATCCGTACGGCACCCGGCCGCAACCAGGCAGGCCAACCCCACCACGCTGAGCTGCCACGATTTCATGTGGACCTCGCTTACCACGAGTTGAAGGGAAGGAAACACGCGTTGCCAGTGGCAGCCAAGCTGCCGGCGGCAGCCGTTACGGGCAAGGGAAAACAAACAGCGATAAGAACAGATGAAAAGTGAGAAACGAAAACGGCCTACTGCCTGCCGCCTACTGCCTGCTGAACTCTAGGTCTCCGCCACGTGCTCAATCACCACGTCAATCAGACCATATTCCAGTGCTTCTTCGGCCGTCATGAATCGGTCGCGGTCGGTGTCTTGTTCGATTTTCTCCAGCGGGTGGCCGGTATGTTTTAAGAGGATCTTGTTGAGTCGCTCTTTGATTTTGGTGAGTTCCTTGGCGTGAATCATGATGTCTTCGGCGGAGCCTTCCATGCCGGCCAGCGGTTGGTGGATCATGATTCGGGAGTTGGGCAGGGCCTTGCGTTTTCCGGTGGCCCCCGCCGCCAACAGCACGGCCCCCATCGAAGCACACTGCCCCACGCAGTAGGTCGCCACGTCGCAATTGATAAACTGCATCGTGTCGTAGACCGCCAGCCCGGCCGTGATGCTGCCCCCCGGCGAATTGACGTAAAGATGCACGTCGGCCTTGGCGTCTTCCGACTGTAGAAAGAGCAACTGGGCGACCACCGAGTTGGCCACGTCGTCGTTGATCTGCGAGCCCAGAAAGACGATCCGGTCTTTCAGCAGCCGGCTGTAGATATCCATCGCCCGCTCTTCGCGCCCGCTCTTCTCAATCACGTAAGGAATTAGGGGCATGGATCAAATCACTCCCTGTAAGAACCGGCCGACCTCGGCGAATGACGAATGTAAATCTCCAATGACTGCCGGAAACGAAACCTGTCTCCGATCGCTTTCGCTCTGCCGGCCACAAATCCTCTCGATTCACTCCTGGGGAGCCGTCCAAGAACAAGTTCGGATTGCTGCATTCCCCGATAGCCCCGACCGGGAGGGCGGGGTTGGACGCCTCGAGATTCCAAGAACCCCGCCCTCCCAGGCGGGGCTATTCTCGCAAAGTGCGACGCTCTCTCTTGACAACCCCTCAGTCAATCGGTCATTGCTCACGTCTCACCCCTCCTCCTCGTCGTCTTCTTGGTCGGCCTTCTGCTTGGTCAAGATGTCGTCGACGACGCCGTACGCTTTGGCCTCCTCCGCAGTCATGTAAAAATCGCGGTCGGTGTCGTGGGCGATGCGCTCCATCGGCTGTCCGGTATGCTCGGCGAGGATCCTGTTCAGCAGATCGCGAGTCTTGAGGATCTCATCGGCCTGAATTGCCACGTCGGAAACCTGGCCACCGACCTGTCCGTAGGGCTGGTGGATCATTACCTTGGCACGCGGCAGGGCGAACCGCTTCTCTTTCGTTCCGCCCGCCAATAGTACCGCCCCGCCGCTGGCCGCCAGACCCACGCAGTATGTCGCCACCGGACAACTGAGAATCTGCATCGTGTCGTAGACCGCCAGGGTGGCGCTCACGCTGCCGCCGGGAGAATTGATGTAAAAGTGGATGTCCTTGCGCCGGTTCTCGCTTTGCAAGTAGAGCAGTTGCATCACCAGCGCGTTGGCCCTCATATCGTTGATCTCTCCCGGCAAAAAAATGATCCGGTTCTCCAGCAAGAGATCATCCAGCGTCATCTGACGCTGGCGCTGGTAATCGCGATAGGCCAACAACGGATCCGCCCGAAGCGGCCAATGAAGATGGTCCATGAGCAATCCTTGATTCCGAACTGTTCTACTCCCTTACCAGCCGATACGCCGTACACGGTATGCAGTCGGTAATCGACGGCAGGGGAAAGCCCCCGCCTCCAAATCCCAGATCCTATTCCCTCACCGGCCGCTCCTCTGGCCTGCCTCGCGGCGCCGCTTCAAGCCGATCCGGCTTGGCCTCCGGGATGTCCGACTGATGGCCGCCGGCCGCCCGGTCGATCGCCTCCGTGTCGGTCCTTTCAAACTCGTACGGAACTTCCTTGAACTGGGCATGATCGAGAATCAACTCGACCACCTTCCGCTCCACGATCTGGTTCCGCAGCACGTCCATCGTGCCGCCCTTCTCCATCCGCGCCCGAACCCGCCGGGGGGACTCGCGCCTCTGGGCGGCAATCAGGTCGATCTCCCTGTCGTAGTCTTCCTCAGTAACCTCAATCTGCTCCTCCTCCGCAATCCGCTCCAGAATGAAGTGTTCTTTCAACGCCCGGGCCGTCGCCGCCCGGCTGTTCTGGCGGAGTTGGTTTTCGTGCGCACGGATCTCGTCGTCGCCGAAACCGCTGCGCCGCAACTCCATCTCGGCCCGTTCCAACTCGCGATGACTTTGACGCTCCAATAACTCCGGCGGCAGCTCCCAGTCGGCCGCCACGGTCAACGCGGCGGTGATCTGGTCCCGGGCCCGCCTGTGCTGCTCGTACTCCAGTTGACGCTGGAGCAGATACTTGACCGCGTCGCGCAAATCGGCTACCAGTTCAAACCCTCCCAAAACGAAGAG
>CAZUAM010000349.1:0-2160 GCA_964618095.1 uncultured Planctomycetaceae bacterium
CTCCCACAACTTATTCTTCGGCCGCCCCTTAGGGGGCATCGGGATTTGCCAAGGGTGGAGACAGCTTCCGCTGCTGCGCCACAGTCACGAATTCGCCCGCCTTCCGCCTTCCGTCTTCCGCCTTCCGCCTTCCCTCACGTGCCCCAGTCCCGGGCATAGCGGAAGTCGCGGTCCATCGTCCGCTGGGAGAGCTTGGCAATCACCGGCATTCGGCGTTTGTAATGGCTGCGTCGGACGAGCCCGGCCACCCGGTCAACGAACTCGGGATCGAAACCGGCCCGGATCAACTCCGCCCGACGCCAGCGATGGTCCACCATCAACACCAACATCCGGTCGACCTCGGCGTAGCTGAAGCCCAGCTCGTCCTCATCGGTCTGGCCTACCCAGAGGTCGCCGCTGGGCGTCTTGGCGAGGATCTGGGGGGGAACGCCCAGGTAGGCGGCAAGTTGGCAGAGCTGCGTCTTGTAGAGATCACCAGCCGGGTTGATCGCCGAGGCCATGTCGCCGAACTGCGTGCCGTAGCCCAACAGCAGTTCGCTCTTGTTGCTGGTGCCGACGACCAGGCCCTCGAAGGCGGCGCTTTGGTCGTAGAGCACGGTCATCCGCTCCCGGGCGCACTTGTTTGCCAGCCGCATCTGGGAGGCATCGCCGATGCGGGCGAAGTAGGCGTCGATCTGATCGGTGATCGGCAGCTCGATCGTCTTGACGCCCAACTGGTCGACGACCGCCTGGCCGTCGCGCCGGGTGGCCTGGCTGGAGGTCTTGTAGGGCATGGTCACCGCCAGGACGTTTTCGGGCCCCAGGGCCAGGGCGGCCAGGTAGGTGACCGTGCTCGAGTCGATCCCCCCGGAAAGGCCCACCACCCCGCGTCCGAAGCCGGCCCGATGGATCTCGTTGCGGATGAACCGGCAGAGAATCTGGGTGACCAGTTCGGGGTTGATGCTCAGGTCGCCCGGCACGGCTTTAGGGGGGTTTGCCGAATCGTCTGTCCGTTCTGAGCACATGTTTCCAGTTGGCTTTCGCTGTGGCTGAGGATTGCCGTGGATGTTTGTTTTAGGACTCGTAACGTTGCCGCTTGATGCGGTTGAGTTCTTCGATGGTCAGCAGCAGCCGCTCGTCCCGGGCCAGGGGGGCGATCAGCCGCTGACGGCGCAGCTCGGCGGGATCGAAGACGGCCAGGGTCAACGCTTCGTCGAGCATTGGCGCCTTGGCGATCGTGCGGCCGTCGGGACCGACCACCATGCTCCCGCCCCAAAAGCATAGCCCGTCCTCGAATCCCACCCGGTTGACCAGGATCACCACCGCACCCAACAGTTGGGCAAACGCCCCGCAGAGCTGCTGATAAGTCGTGGCGGTGCCGATTTGGGGGCCGCCGACGCCGCGGGCGGGAGAATTGGCCAGACAGATCAAGAGGTCGACCTCTTCGGCCTGCATGATGGCGGCGGCCGAGAGGTGCCAGAAATCCTCGCAGATCAGGATTCCCGCCCGCCCGAACCGCGCCGTGTCGAAGCCCTCGATCCGCTCCCCGGCGGCAAAGTACCGCTGCTCGTCGAACAGCCCGTAGGTCGGCAGATATACCTTGCGATGCAGATGGACAATCCGCCCCCCTTCGGCGAAGAAAGCGGAATTGAAGAAGCGGTGCCGAGCCGACTCCTCCACCAGGCCGGCCACCAGCGAACTGGCCCCGGCCGCCTCGATCAAGCGGCCAATCAACGGCCCGGTCGCACAGAGCGCCAGGTCGGGGACCATGTCGCGGACGAAGTAACCGGTCAGCGACAATTCGGGAAAGACGATCAGGTCTGCATGCTGTCGGCGGGCGGCGTCGATCTGCTCCAGATGCAGCGTCAGGTTCCGTTGCCGATCGCCCAGCACCGGCGCGATCTGGGCCAAGGCCACTCGCCGCACGCCCGACGGGCCCTCCCCAGCGGGGGAGAGATCCAGGGTCGGGTCGGAAGCACGGGAGGTGGAAGCCACGCGTTGCCTCCCTCGGGACTGGCTTAGGGTCGTGCCCATCGGACGACTCAGATCTCACCCAACTTGACCTGGATTCCTTTTTTGAGCCTGCGGCGGGTGGTAGGGGAAAACTCCAGGTCGAACCAGAGGATCTTCCCCTCCGGGTCGAGCAGATAGACGCGGGGGAGCTTCTCGGTGGCAACCTTG
>CAZUAM010000349.1:2170-7286 GCA_964618095.1 uncultured Planctomycetaceae bacterium
GTCCGGGTCCAAGAGGTTTCGGAAAGTGGGCTTCGCGTCGTCTACGCAGATGCGGACAACTTCCGGCGGATCACCTTCGTTGATCCCGATGACACGAACGCCCTTCTCCGCGTAAACGTCGGACAGATCCTGTAGGTCGCCCAGGATCTCGATTGCTTTCAGCCTGCCGGCGTCGGTTTCGCCGCTCTTCCAGAGGCAGAGGACCGTCAGCTTCTGGCCACGAAGCTTGGAAAGCGGTTGGGGTTTGCCGTCCAGATCGGGCAATTCAGCGTCGGGCATGATGTCGCCGTCCAGGACTACGCACCACTTGCGCTGTTCATCACTGAGGAAGACCTCGGGGATCTTGGCGGGCTGGGATGGGTCCACAGTCGGGAGTTTCTTCGCAGTCGGCGAGCCCTCGTTTGGCGTGCCCTGCACCGGCCCGTTGTCGCCTGATTTCCCGTTCGGCTGGTCCGGACCATTCGGGGTTTCCCCATTTTCACAGCCCAAACATGCCGCAGCCAACGAGGCCGCGACTACCAGAATCCACGATTGTCTGCAAGTCCTCGTCATCTTCGTTCCTCCGCGTTTGGCCCGCGGTAGTCGAGTCAAGTCCTACGGCGCCACGACGTCGGGCCGACTACCCGCATACGTCAAGTTCCCGCAGTTGAATTCTCGCCGCCATCAGACGGTTCGTCAACGGGTGGTCTGGATCCCCAGTTCGCGTAGTTGCCGGGCATCGACCCTTCCCGGGGCCCCGGTCATCAGGTCGGTCGCCCGCTGGGTCTTGGGAAACGCGATTCCGTCGCGGATGCTTTCCAACCGGCCAAAAAGCATCACCAGGCGGTCGATACCCAGGGCGATCCCCCCGTGGGGAGGGGCACCGTACTGCAAGGCGTCCAAGAGGAAGCCGAATTGCTCCCGGGCCGTCTGCCGGTCGATTCCCAACAGATCGAACACCTGCTGCTGGAGCTGCCCGTCGTGAATTCGGATCGTCCCGCCGCCGGCCTCCGAGCCGTTGACCACCAGGTCGTATGCCTGCGCGCGGCACTTGCCCGGCTCGCCGGCAAATAATTCGCGGTCCTGGGACCTGGGAGCGGTAAACGGGTGGTGCATCGACGTCCAACCGCCTTCTTCTTCGTCGTAGGCAAACATGGGAAACTCGACGACCCAGGAGAAGTGCATCTCGGCCGGGTCGAAAAGCTTCAGCTCGGCGCCCAACCGCCGGCGGAGCCCGTGCAACGCCTTGCAGGTCACCTCGAACTGGTCGGCCACGAACAACAGCAAATCACCCGGCTCGGCTTCCATCCGCCGGCCGATCTTCTCCAGCAGCTCAGGGCTGAAGTTCTTGGCCGTCGGCGAGGCCAGCTTCGTGTCCTGCTCGACCTTGAACCAGGCCAGGCCCTTGGCCCCGAAATCCTCGACAACATAGCTGGTCAGCTCGTCGATTCCCTTGCGGGAATAGCGGTCGGCCGCCCCCTTGGCGTTGACGCCGCGGACTCGGCCGCCGGACCGGGCCGCCTGGCGGAATACCCGAAACTCCGCCTCCCGGGCCAGGTCGGTCAGGTCGACCAGCTCCATGCCGAACCGCAAATCGGGAGCGTCGTGGCCGAACCGCTCCAGGGCCTCGTCGTAGGTCATCCGCCGTAGCGGCAGCGAAATCTCCAGGTCCAGAATCTCCTTGGCCAACCGGGCCATCAGGCCGTCGATCACGCCCATCACGTCCTCGGCGTCGACGAAGGCCATCTCCAGGTCCAACTGCGTGAACTCCGGCTGCCGATCCGCCCGCAGGTCTTCGTCGCGAAAACAGCGGGCGATCTGCACGTAGCGATCGTAGCCGGCGATCATCAGGATCTGCTTGTACAACTGCGGCGACTGCGGCAAGGCGTAGAACGACCCCTGTTGGATGCGGCTGGGGACCAGGTAGTCGCGGGCGCCCTCGGGCGTGCTGCGGCCCAGCATCGGCGTCTCCACGTCCACAAACCCCAGCTCGTCGAAGTAATCCCGCATCACCTTGATCATGCGATGCCGTAGCATCAGCGTCTGCTGCATCTCGGCTCGGCGGAGATCGATGTAGCGGTGCTTCAGCCGCAGGTCCTCGCCGGGCAGCTCCCGGGCACTCGGCTGAAAGGGGGGCGTCCGGCTGCGGTTGAGGATCTGGACCTGGCGGGCCCGAACTTCGATCTGGCCGGTTGCCAGCTTGGGGTTGACGGTCCCTTCCGGCCGCGGGGCAACCTTGCCGCTGACGGCCACCACGAATTCCGACCGCAGCGAGCGGGCAAGCGACTGGTTCTGCTTCCCGCCTTCCGGGCCGAATACGACTTGGGTCTTGCCGTAGCGGTCCCGCAGATCGACAAACTGCACGCCGCTATGATCCCGACACGTGTCCACCCAGCCGCACAGGGTCACCTGCCGCCCGACGTCGTCCGCCCGCAGTTCTCCGCAAGTATGAGTTCGCAGCAAAGTCAGATTCCCTCCAGGCGAGGTGCGCCTTCACGAACACGCAATCACTATTGACTCCTGTGTTGCCAATGATCGCTTGGGTGCCAGGGGCGGCTTGTCCGCCCCTGCGATTCCGGGCAGCGGCAGGCAAGCTGCCGCTGGCACCCGTGTATTACCTGCGCAGGACCCAATAATACGACCGATCGCCAGGAACACAGAATTGCTTAGTCTAACCCGACGTGGTCGGCGCGCAAAGGTTCGCTGCGCGCCGCGCCGGTGGCGCCAGCCGGCCTGGAGAAGGAACAATGTAGATATATTGGGGGGAGTGGTGCAGATTGGCCGGTTCCCGACCGCTGCCACCACCCTCACACCGGTCGCACCGGGCCGGGGACACCGAGAAGCTGACTGGGCTGCGGTCCCGAGATGCCTGTCAGATGGGGTGGCTCGGGCCGGTGCGAGTTCCGGTCCTCAACACCAACTACTTGGACAATTGTCTGGTGCTAGAACCCGATGCCGATGGAGATCCCCGGGCCGTAGTAGCTGAACCCGCGGTATGGCCGGTAGTAGGGCTGGCCGTACGGGCGAGAGTATCGATAATACGGGACGCCTACAGGGGGATGGTGCGGCAGGTACCGGGGCACGTACCGGCGGGGCACGACCACGGGACCGTAGCCGTGGTAGTATCCGCCGTACCGATGGCGCCCGTAATACCCGGGTCGGGAACGGCCCACTTGCCGGTAGTAGTGCAGGGTCCCGACGTGGTCGGCCCTCTGGATACCATGTCCGGCCGTCACGTGCGTCCCCACCGCGGCAGACACGACTCGTTGGGCAAGTGCCTGATTGGCCGCCAGGCCCAACAGGCCTATGGCCGCCAGGCTTATCGCAACTCGTTTCATGGCAAACTCCTTTCGGATCTTCGGGAGGAGGATTTGTGCTGAGTAATAACCAGGTTGCAGGTTCTGTGCCAGGAACGGCCAGAATTCGCCTAACCTTTTGGCAAAAAGCAAATTGCGCTGTCGATGGCGGCCCCTGCTGGCGGGAGAATTTCGGGGATTTCGCCATCAATATGACTACATCACTTCTCAGATTGAATACAGATCCAGGCGGCAGGTCATCCCGGCCCAGGAGTTGACCCACCCTGCTATTGGGGTACAATGCGGTCGGACCCGAGGACCGCTTGCGGGCCAGCAGAACCGGGCGGGCCCGGAACACGCCGCTGGTGCTTCAAGCGGCGTTTGGCCGCGTTCTGCCAAGCCCCTTGCTGGGCGTTTCCCGTCAGTAGCCAAGGAGGAACCTCATGCAAAGACTGTCACTGATCGTGGCCCTGCTGGCCTGCCCGGGAGTTGCAGGCTGCGCGCCGTCCGCTTCGGAGAAGCTGGTCGGCGAATGGGAATACGACCGGATGGATGAAGGCCGAGAGAGTAGCGGGGATCAGGACTTCGCGGGCAGAATGAGGGAAGCCGTGGTGGGCGTGGCCGAAGCCGCGGCGATGAAGCTGGGGATGGAAGTCGAGTTCAAGGCCGATCAGACAGTGACCATGTCGGTCAGTCTGTTCGGTGCGAAGACCTCGGGGCCTATCCAGTGGGAGGTGGTCAAGGTGGAAGGGGAGACGGCCACCGTGGAGATCCGCCGGCCGGACGGGCAGTATGTCCAGAAGTTGCAGATCACGTTTGTTGACGACGACCATATCCGGATCGCTCCGCCCGGTAACGAGGGCAAGTCGTTGGCGTTTGCCCGCGTCAAGCAGGAGTAGGCGGGCCAGAGGTTGTTCCATGGATCAAGACGCGATTGAAGAACTCTCGGATCAGGCGTTCGAGGCGCTGCGGCGCGGCGATCACGTTCGTGCCCTGGCCGTTGCCGACCAGCTCACCGCGGCCCTGCCCGAGAGCCCGGTTGCCCGGGCTATTCGTGCCCAGGCCCTGCTCGGCACCGACGCCAGCGAGGAGGCGGTGGCCGAGGCCCGGCGGGCAGTGGAGCTGGATCCGCAGAACCAGTATGCCCAAAGGCTGCTGGGCCTGGCGGCGTGGCGCGCCGAGAGGCTCACACTGGCGCAGAGTTCGCTGGAGCGGGCCGTGGGGCTCTCGGGTCGCAAACCGGAGCTGCTGGCCGAGTATGCCTGGTTCATGGCCAGCGAGCGCGGTCCGCGGCTGGCCGAGCAGGCCGCCCGGGAAGCCGTGGGCGCCGACGACAATTCCTCCACGGCTTGGGCCGCCCTGGGGCTGGCCCAGTATCGACTTCACCGTCGCAAAGAGGCCGAGGCCAGCCTCCGCCGGGCGCTGGAACTAAACCCCAACGACCTGTACGCACAATCGGCGATGGTGGTCCTGCTACAGGACCAGCGCAAGGACGCCAAGGCCGAGGCCCTGGCCCATCTGCTGGAGGACAGCCCGGGAACCGAGGAGTTCGTCGAGTCGGTCCGGGCCGAGGCCAAGCGGCGGCAGATCGCCAGGATGCTTCTGGAGCGGGAGGCGGTGCGAGATAGCGTCTTCGCTGAATCGCCGCGGCGCCGCGGGCTGTGGCTGGTCATGATGGCGGTGATGATGGCCGGGCTGTGTATTCTGATCCAGCCCAGCGGGCCGTTTCAGCTTTCTCTCTGCCTGATCGTGATGCTGGCCATTCTGTGGTGTGTTCGACGGGTGTTGTCCGATTAACCTGCGCGTTCGATGAATCGGGTCGAAAACAGGTATCATGCACG
>CAZUAM010000349.1:7296-7781 GCA_964618095.1 uncultured Planctomycetaceae bacterium
ATCGACCGAGCGCACCCTGTTGGAGGACTGGCAAGCCCGCCGGGAGCGTCTTGCCAGTGGGCCGACTCCACCGGGACAGCTCGGCGAGCTGCATACTCAGATCCTGGACTACCTGATCGGCCGCTACGCCGACTCGCCCGAGGCCGCCCGGCCGGCACGGTTCAGCCCCAAGTCGGACGTGTACGTGAACGATCGGGCGATCGTGGTTCACGATCACCTCTGGCAGGGCAAAGTGTCAGGGGTAAAGAGCCGCGAGGAAGCCGAAGCCAGGATGTCGGCCGCTCTGAAGCAGATGATCTCATTCGACGAGGATCATGCCGCGGAGACGTTTTCCGAAGCACTGTTGGACGCCGATTACCCTTCTTCGGAGGAGCCCGTCAATAGGAGCTGGTGGAACACGATTGTGTGGGCGATCCGATTGCGGCGAAAAGCTCATTTGGCCATCGAGACGGCACTGAAACGCAGCCCGTTTCTCCCGATAGAGG
>CAZUAM010000350.1:0-7726 GCA_964618095.1 uncultured Planctomycetaceae bacterium
CCCGTCGCCAATAGACGGAGTCTGTAGATCGAATTGTTTCACAGGCTCTCAGTCCAGGAAACCGACCAATTCCTGGCTTCGGGCGGGCTGCTGGAGCTTGCGGACGGCCTTGGCCTCGATCTGTCGGATCCGCTCTCGGGTGACCTTGAAGATGTGCCCTACCTCCTCCAGAGTGTAACTGTAGCCGTCACCCAGGCCGTAGCGGAGCTTGATGATCTCCCGCTCTCGGTAGCTGAGCGTCTTCAGCACCTTGGCAATCCGGAGTCGGAGCATGCCTTGGGCGGCGCCGATGGAGGGTGCCCGGGCGGCGCCGTCGGGCAAGAGGTCGCCGAAGTGGCTGTCCTCGCTGTTGCCGACCGGGCGATCGAGGCTGATCGGGTAGCGGCTCATGGCCAGGACGCGCCGGGTTTCGTCGAGGCAGGTTTCGCTTGCCCGGGCGGTCTCTTCAATGGTCGGTTCGCGGCCGAGTTTCTGGAGCAACCTCCGGGAGACGTTTCGGACGCGGGACATGGTCTCGACCATGTGGACGGGGATTCGGATGGTGCGGCTCTGGTCGGCGACGGCGCGGGTGATGGCCTGTCGAATCCACCAGGTGGCGTAGGTGCAGAACTTGAAGCCGCGGCGATACTCGAACTTGTCGACCGCCCGCATCAACCCGGCGTTCCCCTCCTGGATCAGGTCCAGGAAGCTCAGCCCCCGATTGCGATACTTTTTGGCGATGGAGACGACCAGCCGCAAGTTGCCTTCGGAGAGCCCTCGCTTGGCCTGCTGGTACTGCCAGTAGACCTGTTTGAGATAGGCGACGCGGTTGCGGAGGCTGGTGGGGGTCTCCTGGGTTGCCCGAAGAATGTTGCGGTACTCGGCCAGCCACGGTTCATGCCCACGGATGCGTCCGCCCGTCTTGTGGTGTTCGGCGATTCGGGCCTTGAGCTCGTCAACCCGGCGGCTGAACTCCTCGAGGGTCTTGATCATGGGCTCGATTCGCTGGGTGCGGAGTCCCAACTCTTCGACCAGTCGGACCGCCCGCCGGCGGCGCCTTCCCAAGCGCCGCCAAGCCACCCGCCGCTGGGCCGCACGGCGAGATCTGCTGGTGGCGATGCGGTAGTCGCGCTGGTTGCGTTTGAGCAAGGTATCCAGGGTATCCAGGTTGTGGGGCAATCGACCGAGAATCTGAAACTTCTGCAACTCGTCGGTTACGGAGACCTGAACGGTGCGATCAAACGGGAGGTCTCCCTCGCGGACCCGGCGAAGCACCTTAAACGCCGTTTGCATCACGTAGTCGCATTCCAGGACCTTGTGGCGGAACCGCGCCCGGGTAATCTCGATCTCCTTCGCCAGGGCAACTTCCTCTTGGCGGGTCAAGAGGGGGATTTCCCCCATTTGGGTCAAGTACATGCGGACCGGATCGTCGGACCACGAGTCGTCCTCGGTCACTGCACTCAACAGATCCTCGGCCCCTTCGCCGGGTTCGGATTGCGAATCGGTATCGACTTCCGCAGCCGACTGCACGATTTCGTCTTCGGCGTCGAGGGTGGCGGCCGACTTCTCGGCCAGCTCGATGGTCTCATCCGGATTGGAGGTCGATTCGTCGTCCAAATCGTCCAACAGTGCGTCGTACAATTCGGTACTCCTCAGCTCAGTCAGATGTGCTCGTTGAAAACCGGCAGAGGATCTCCCTAACTAGCAATTATCCCAGAAGCGGTTCCCGAAAGCCACGAAATTCTACCACGGATTCTCGGCGCCGCATCCGCTGGGCCTCATTTGGCAAGGGATTACGGCTAGGGCAGCAGTCCGCCCGTCTACTACGGCACTCATATACCCCAATGCCCCTATGGGCCAATCGCGAGACGAAACCACCCTTTCGGATCGAGGCGGCGTGGAAGCATACCATCGAGGTATAGAATGCCACACGGGACTATGATCTGGCACGCCGGCAAAGCCTCAATTAGCTCCGTGGGTGCTGGAGCAGAGGGTCGCTGCATCCAGCAAGAACGCAGGCGATGCGGCCCCCTTACTGGCAGGCCTGATGATGCGAGGATCGCAATCGGGACACCACACTGGTTAATTGTACTGGCTGAGTTTCGGCAGTCTAGAGGGTGGGTGGGAAATCCGCGGAAAACCTTTCGGCAATCCCAAGGGTGGAAGAAGAGTGAGTTAGTTTAGGCAAGGTGGGTAGTCTAGGGAGAGCGATTTCCGCCCAGTGCTACCGGTGGCTGTCGCCCTCGGTGGCAAGCCATCGCAAAACGGGGCGACCGTTGCACCGGGTGACACTTTCCCGGATTATTCATAGGGAGTACCGTGGAACGGCGTTTTGGCTGGCACGGCTGTGTCAGGCGTGCTGCGGACGGCTGCTTTGCCCGTCACGAGCACCGCCGACACGGCCGTGGCATCCTATGGACAATCGGGGATGAAAAAAGCAGCCCAACTCGCCAGCGACCGCCTCGGGCAGTAAACTTCACTCAGCGGCAAGGCACCCCAGTGTCCTGCCCAGCGGCCGCTTGGTCCGCACCCCAGGAGGAGACCCGTGACGACCAGCTATCTGCTCCCGTGCTCGTGTGGCCGGAAAGTCCCGGTCGAGCCCCGCCAGGCCGGGCAAGTGGTCAGGTGCAGTTGCGGGGCATCGTTGGAGGTGCCGACGCTGCTGGAAATGGCTGCCCTGGAAGGGGCCGAGCCGGAGGCGGGCGCGCGGCGGCCGCCCAGACCTTGGGGAGTCCGCCAGGGTCTGGCGCTGCTGGGGGCCGTGATCTTTCTGGGGGCGCTGGTCCTGGTGATCTTCCTGTTGAGAGCTCAACCGCGCCCACCATTCCCCGACAAAGCGGAAATGGACCCCGGGGCGGTCCGCCGGGAGGCGCAGCGGTTGACGCCGCTTCAAAGCCGGCGAATCTGGCAATCGCTGCGGGCCCGCGGCCCGGACGGCCGGATGCCTCGGGAGGAGCAGTACCAAACCGACAAACTCGGCCGGTATCAGGAGGACCTCCTGCGGTGGCGGTTGTCGATGGGCGTGGTGTTGACGATCGCCGTGGCCGGGCTGTCGCTGGTGGTGATCCCGCTGTTGAGGAAGTAGCGCTTGGCGGTGGGTGACGGGGTGAGGGGGTGACGGGGTTAGGTCTTCCAGCTTCTCCAATTTGGAATTTGCAATTCTCAGTTTTCAATTTGCAATCCCGCCTCCCCCTTTGGCGCTCCGTCCCTCGGGGGTATAATCTTGCCTTCGCTTGGGGTACGGCATTCGATGCCCGAAAGGAGTCGTTGCGATGACGCCGCAGGAGTTCATCGCCAAGTGGCAGCGGGCCAACCTGTCGGAACGTAGCGCCTGCCAGCAGCACTTTCTGGATCTGTGCGAGGTGCTGGGTCAGCCCAAGCCGGCCGAGGCCGATCCGGAGGGCGCGTGGTACACGTTCGAGCGCGGCGTGCGGAAGACGACCGGCGAGAAAGGCTGGGCCGACGTCTGGATGAAGGGTCACTTCGGCTGGGAGTACAAGGGCAAGCACAAGGATCTGGCCGCCGCGTACAACCAGTTGAACCTCTATCGGGAAGCCCTTGAAAACCCGCCGCTGTTGGTCGTCTGTGATCTGGACCGATTCCAGATCCACACCAATTTCACCGGGACTGCGAAGCAGGTCCACAGCTTCGATCTGGAGGGGTTGGCCGATCCGGAAAACCTGGAGGTGCTGCGCAACCTCTTCACCGACCCGCAGGCGCTGCGGCCGGGGCTGACGACCGAGAGCATCACTCGCCAGGCGGCCGAGCGGTTCGGGCTGTTGGCCGACGGGATGCGGGTCCGCGGCGTGGAGGCCCCGGCGGCCGCCCACTTCTTGATGAAGCTGATGTTCTGCATGTTCGGTGAAGATATCGGACTGCTGCGCGACAAGATCTTCACCCGCGTCCTGACAGGCGGCAAGAACGACCCGCAGCGTCTGGGTGAGCGGCTGCACGGGCTATTCAAGGCCATGGGCACGGGCGGAGCCTTTGGCGCTGACGAGATCATGCACTTCGACGGCGGACTGTTCGAGGATGCCGACGTAGTGGAGTTGCGGCCGGGGGAAATCGAAGAGCTGATTCGCGTCAACGAGTACGATTGGGCGCACGTCGAGCCGTCGATCTTCGGCACGCTCTTCGAACGCACGCTCGACCCGTCGAAGCGCTCTCAGATCGGCGCGCACTACACCAGCCGCGAGGACATTTTGACGCTTTTGGAGCCGGTGGTGATGGCGCCGCTTCGGCGGGAGTGGGAGGAGGCGCGGGCGAAGTGTGATAAGCTCTGGAAGAAGGTCGAGCAGGCCGCCCGCAAGTCGGCGGGCCGCAGGACCGCGCGCAGGAGGCTGCCCAGGTCGAAGGAGCGCGACCGATTCGAGCGGCCGCTGTTGGACTTCGCCGCACGGCTGGCGCACGTGAAGATCCTGGACCCTGCCTGCGGGTCGGGGAATTTTTTGTACGTGGCGATCAACCTGCTATTGGACCTGGAGAAGGAGGTGATCGCGTACGGGGCGGACCACGACGTGAGCATGGCGCCGCACGTGCGGCCGACGCAGCTTGCGGGCATCGAGATCAACCCCTACGCCCAGCAGCTCGCCCAGGTGGTGATCTGGATCGGCTATTTGCAGTGGATGCACCACAACGGCTTCATCCCGCCACGGGACCCGGTCCTGGAGCCGATCGAGAGCATCCGCCTGATGGACGCCATCCTGGACCTTTCCGACCCCGAGAATCCGAGAGAGCCGGGATGGCCGGAGGCGGATTTTATTGTGGGAAATCCGCCCTTCTTGGGCGGAAACAAGATCCGGGAACAAGTCGGTGACGACTACGTGGGCCCTCTTTTCCATCTGTACGAAGGTCGGGTTGCTGCGTTCGCTGATCTTTGCTGTTACTGGTTCGAAAAAGCTCGACATAGCATTGAAAACGGAAGGACGCTGCGTGTTGGACTGCTGGGAACCCAGGGCATTCGCGGGGGGGCGAACCGGGAGGTTCTGAAACGAATAAAGGCATCGGGGGATATCTTTTGGGCAGAGAGCGACCGGGATTGGATTCTTGAAGGGGCGGCGGTTCATGTGTCAATGGTTGCATTCGACGATGGTGGCGAAGAAGATCGTGTCCTAGACGGCAAGCCAGTTGCATCAATCAATGCGGACCTCACTTCGGACGTAGACACTGCAGAGGCCAAGCGTCTGCTGGAGAATCAATCGATCTGTTTCATGGGCGCCTCGAAGAAGGCGTCTTTCGACATTCCTGCGGATGTCGCGACGGAATTCCTGCTTCACCCAAACCCGGACGGCTCGACGAACAGTGATGTCGTGAGACCCTGGGCAAACGGCCTGGACGTCACGCGCAGGCCCCGCGAGATGTGGATTATCGACTTTGGGAACTCGATGCCGGAAGAGCGCGGCGCCTGCTACGAGAAACCATTCGAATACGCAAGGAGAGTAGTCAAGCCCGAACGCGAGGGAAGGCGCGAAAGGCGCATCGTTGAGTTGTGGTGGCGTTTCGCGCGTCCGCGCGTCGAAATGCGCAGCGCTCTTCAGGGGCTTGGTAGGTACGCAGTAACACCCGAGGTCGCCAAGCATCGCATATTCATATGGCTGGACGAGGTTTTTGTTCCTGACCAGCAGCTATTGGTTTACGCGCGATGTGATGACTACTTCTTCGGTGTCGTCCACTCGCGCGCGCATCGAATCTGGGCTCTCCGCCTTGGGACACGCCTTGAGACGCGTCCGCGATACACACCCACGACGTGCTTCGAAACGTTGCCATTCCCCGAGCCGACCGAGGAGCAGAAAGCCGCGATTGCGGAGGCGGCGAAGGGGTTGGACGGGCTGCGCAACAACTGGCTGAATCCGCCGGAGTGGACGCGGCAGGAGGTGTTGGAGTTTCCCGGGTCGGTGGAGGGGCCGTGGGCCAGGTATGTGCACGACCCGAACAAGAAGGGCATCGGCACCGTACGCTACCCGCGGATCGTGCCGAAGGACGAGCGGTGCGCCAAACAGCTCAAGAAGCGGACGCTGACGAACCTCTACAACCAGCGCCCCACCTGGCTCGACCTGGCCCACCGCAAGCTCGACCAGGCCGTCTTCGCCGCTTACGGCTGGGACCCGGGCATCTCGGACGATGAACTGCTGGGCAAGCTCCTGGAGCTGAACCTGGAGCGGGCGGGAAAAGAATGATGAAATGGGAAGGACGGGTGGCTGGCCCCTGGTTTGGGCAGGGATCGGGCAACGGGGGGCGGGAAGAGGTCGGGGCGGGTGTTTGGTGGGCAGGTCGGGTGGTTGTTGGTGGGCGGACGGGCGTTGACGGCGGGTTGGGAGTACGGAGTACGCAGTACCGAGTACGGAGTGCAGAGTACGGGGTGATTGGAGGCGATGCGGGGGTGCGACCGCAGGGTGGCCTACCTTTCTAGGTGGGTCGCGAAGCGACAAGAAACGACTTAGAAGCGATTCCCGTTTCCGAAACGTTGTCACCTTTGGGGACGACGCCGATCTTGCATTTGTTGTGCCTGCGGCACCCGGCTTGTCCCAAGCCGGGCCACCCGCGAATCACTCCTTTCTGTTCTCTGTTCGCCTCACGCACCTTTCCGGCGGCTACCCCCGCAGCACGTAGTCGTGCTGGTCGGGCTCGGCCGGGTGCCAGCCGGGCAGGAGGCGGCTGCCGGTGGCCAGGTGTCTGAGTTCCAGGGAGGTCTTGTCGACGACCAGCAGCAGACGTTTGAGCCACCCGGCGGCGGTGAGGACGTAGACGGTGGCCGTCTCCGAGATCCGCCAGGAAGGCCAGCGGTCGAGCGGCGGGTGTTCGTGGAGGACCCGGGCGATGCGGGGATCGGCCTTGCCGACCGGCTGAAGTCCGCGGCAGGCGGCACACTGGCCCCGCTGGGTGGTGGCCGGAGAGACCCGCTGCCGGCAGGTGCGGCACTGGAGCATTTGGCTGCCGACCACTCGCCGGCCGCTTACGGGACAGGTCTCGATCAGCTCGGGCATCGCCCGGCGACCGGTGAGCGAACAGGTCTCCAGGTCGTCGGGCAGCATGCGGCGGTTCGACTCGGCACAGAGCTCGATCTGCTCGGCGGCCACGATACGGCCGTCGTCGGTGGCAGCCAGGTGGAAGGTGCTGGTGCCGGTGTGGGGGCAGACGAAGGGCGGGGGTTCGAGCGTACGCGACCAGCCGGAGAAGGGCAGATCGGCCGAATCTTCGCCCACGGAAAAACGCAACTTGCCCTCGGCAAACTTGCACCAGAGGGCCGCCGTGGCCAGGACATCGGGCGGGTCGTGGGTGGGGAATCGCTCGACGGCCGCCCGCACGGCCGTTTCGACGGCTTGCTCGAGCTCGGGGGTGGGCGGGTGCGGAGGCCTTTGAAGCTCGGTGACCTCGCTCATTCCCAACGCCTGGACCAGTTCGCCGGCGATCTCCCTTCCGTGGCTGTCTAAGTAGATCACCCGCGACTGCCGGCCGCGGCGGAATTCGAGCCGCACGAAGAGCCGGTCCTCCAGCGTGCAGCCGGCCAGTTGGACCTTGCCGTCGTCGATGGTGTAGGCCGGGAACAGCCGCTCAGCGATCTGGTGGACGCTGTCCGGCTGATCGGCCGGGGCAACATGCGTCAGGTGCTTGCTCGAATGCAAGGGGCCGACTCCCCATGGAGGCTGGGAGGCTTCTCTGAGGGAAATTGTACCACACAGGGGGAAAGGGGGTAGGGATTTGGGATTTGGGATTTGGGATTTGGGATTTGGGATTTGGGATTTGGGAT
>CAZUAM010000351.1:0-7724 GCA_964618095.1 uncultured Planctomycetaceae bacterium
ACAAGGCAAAACTGACGATGAGAAAAGCGTACGGCTTTCGGACAGCGAAAGCCATCGAAATCGCCCTATATCACCAACTCGGAGACCTTCCCGAGCCAGAATTCACCCACGAATTCTGGTGAGGAGGCCTTAAAGAAGTGGTTGTGGATGTTGCCTGATGCGATGAAGCAACAACGACCGGAGCTCCTGTTGGCTCAAGCCTGGGTACGGTATCATCAGTTCGAGTATTCGAGTATTCCACCGATTATGGATGCCGCTGAATCTCTTCTGAACAACGAGCCAGGAGAGAAACCGCTATATGGGGAGATCGATTTCTTCCGCGGATACTGCTGCTTTTTCCGGAATGAAGCCTCACGCAGCCTCAAGCACCTCAGAAGTGCCCTTGCACGAATCCCCATAACACATCATGAAATTCGTGGTCAGGCCGAAATCCTGCCCCAATTTCGCCTACAAGGCCCGCATGCAAGAAGGGTGCGATGCCCACGTTGTCGTTTTTGACCCTGATACCGTGACCGATAATTCCGGCTATGAGCCCGGCACCGGCGCTTTGCCATCGACGGGGATCCCCTATCTGCTGGTCAATGGCGTGATCGTGGTGAAGGATTCGGAAGTGCAGAAGGTGTTTCCGGGCAAACCCATTCGTTTTCCGGTACAAGCCAGGGGGAGGATGGACAAATTGAAGATCAAGCCAAGAAAGCCACAGGGTTCGGGGCGCTGTGTTTGTCAATGACTACCGAAAGACCATGAAAGCGGTTTTGGATCACGAGAACAACCTCCAGCTCGTCGTCAAGGACGGGAAGGTTTGCAGGAACCTGCTTGCTGACTGAGTTCCCCATCAGCAACACAAGAAGCGGATTACCGAAGGAGCCTGAGGATCGGCTCCGTAATTCGCGTCGCAGTCGTGGCCCAGCCTGCGGCAGTTATTCCCGCGCCGATTCTAAGGAGGAAAAAACGATGGAGCAAGAAGTAAACGCGATCGCCGAGGTGATTTGGGACATGGCATCGAAGGTCTGGACCCTCGCCGAGCTTGGGCTCGAGGAGGAGAAGAGTTCCGCCTATGAATCCAGGGTGTTGGAACAGCATGGTTTCACAATCGGTGATCGGGGTGTTGGCGGAATTGATACTGCGTGGATCGCCACCTATGGATCGAGAGGTCCTGTTCTCGGGATCCTGGTCGAGTTCGACGCCCTACCGGACCTCGGCAACGAACCCGTGCCGACCAAGACGCCCCGCAAAGACGGTGTCACCAACGGGCACGGTTGTGGTCACAACTTGATCGGCTCCGGCGCCATCGGGGCGGCCCTCCGGATGCCCGAGATATCCCAGGATACGTGCATGAGTTCGTCTAACCGCAAGGCCGACTCCCGGAGACCGCGTTGCAGGTAACGCCACGATTCGGCAGCCTCTTCGCCGACTTCGCTCGGCGCGCTCTTCAGCATCCGCTTGAATTCTGCTTCGGTGATGGGCTGCCCCTTCATGACCTTCATCTTCGGTACCTTGAGCCTCCGGATCTTCGGAGCGTTGGGAAGCCAGCCCTGGAGATGAGCCCGGTTGACGGCTGCGAGCACGCAGCCCATGTACCCGCCAACCGTGTGCGGGATCCGGAATCCCTCCCGTCGTTGCTCGCTGCACCGAATCCAACTGGTCACAGGCCGCCTTCAAATAGCCTCCGCCACGGGGGCGAGGAAACGTCGCAGACGGAAGGGATACCCGAGGGATCGTTCGAGAAGCAGAGGAAGTGGCCTTGTTGCGGCGAAGGGACTCTGGTCCTCACGAAGCCCATCCCCAGGCAACCGAGACCGCCACCGTGATCGGCATCCGTTCGCCAGCGCGGCTGATCGTTGGTCGGCCACCACGGACGACGCTGCCGGTACGCGCCCGACGAGATTTCCGAGATCTGTGCCCCGTTTTGCACCTCCGGACTATCCGTCTTGCCCTGCCGGCCGGTCATGCCGGCCCAGCACGCTCGGAGGCCGACGGCTGATGCCTCTGAAGTCACGAATCGACCTCGCCCAGGCCGAAGCGAAAAATCCAGCCGAACGTCCACCGAGATTTCGTCCAACCAGAGTATTGGCGGCGCTGCCCGGCGCGAAAACTCATAATTCGACTTGTGACACCGCATGGCGCAGGCTACACTGATTTGGTAACCAGCCATTGTGAAGCTTGCCGGAGAGCGGCTGAGAGGATTGGCGAGGCACCGGCGAGCGGAAGATGGTCTAGCAAGCCGGATTGAGCCAGCGATGGATTTGAAGGTGTTCATCTCAAGCCGTGAATCGACCTGCGACGAGTGCGGCGAAAACCTGGGACGAAAAGCATGGATCACCCTGCTGGGCGACAAAGGGGCGCTGTGCCTGGCGTGTGCTGATCTGGAGCATCTCGTCTTCCTGCCATCGGGTGACGCAGCGCTGACCCGCAGAGCGCATAAGTATTCAACGCTGGCTGCCGTCGTTCTCAAGTGGAGTTCCGCCCGAAGACGCTACGAGCGTCAAGGCCTGCTGGTCGAAGCCGAGGCTTTGGCGCGTTCCGAAGAAGAGTGTCTTGCCGACAGCGAAGTGCGGGCACGACGAAAGGAGCGACAAGCTGTCAAGCAGGTGGAAATGGACCGAGAGTACGTGGATCGATTCGCAGGACGTGTGCGAGAGCTTTTTTCTCGTTGTCCAGTCGGACGAGAATTCGCCATCGCCGAGCACGCTTGTCTCAAATACAGCGGCCGCGTCGGACGATCGGCTGCGGCAAAGAGTCTTGACGAAAGTGCGGTCCGACTGGCGGTCGCCGCGCATGTCCGGCACGAGGAGACGGAGTATGACCAGTTGCTGGCGCAAGGCTGTGACAGATGGGAAGCGCGCGAACGGGTGCAGGGAACCGTTGCGCGAGTCGTGACCCAATGGGGGGGTAGTGGTTGACGGAGTTCACCTGCCGTCGTTTAGACCGCTGCCGAATGCCCGCTCCGAGTCGTTATTGAGCCCCGCCTTGCGAATGATCGGGGGTGCCGGCGGCAGCTTGTCTGCCGCTGACTGAGTGCAAGGGCGGGCAAGCCGCCCATGACACCCAGCACCCAGTAGCTCGTTGTCCGTGCAGGACTCAATGGAGGCCAAGATCATGAAAGGATCTCCCATCATGAACACACGCCGCATCACTCCCGTTGTAGCACCAATTCGACGACTGTGGCTGGCCGCGGCCGCCGCGATGGGGCTTTGCCTCCCCTGCTCCGCGGCCGACGCGCCTGGCCGGCCGAGACGGGCGGAATCGTTCCTGGGCATTCATTTCGACTTCCACGCCGGGAAGGATTGCACCCAGGTCGGCCGGCGAACCACTCCCGAGATGGTCGCGCTGGTCATCGACAAGGTGCGGCCCGATTACATTCAGATCGATTGCAAGGGGCATCCCGGCTACTCCAGTTATCCTACGAAGGTGGGAAACCCTGCCCCGGGCTTTGTCGGAGACCCGCTGCGCGTTTGGCGCCGTGTGACGCGCCAGCGCGGCGTCGCCCTGTTCATGCACTACTCCGGGGTTTGGGACCGCCATGCCGTGGCCAGCCACCGCCAGTGGGCCGCGCGCCGCACCGACGGGAAGCCGGATACAAACGCCACTTCCGTCTTCGGGCCCTACGTCGACAAGCTGATGATCCCTCAGCTCCGCGAGTTGGCGGGCGACTATGGCGTGGACGGCGCCTGGGTCGACGGCGATTGCTGGGGGGCCAGGCCGGACTACGGAGAGACCCCGGTCCGGGAATTCCGTGCCCAGACCGGCGCCCAGTCCGCCCCGCTCAAGCCGGGAGAACCGTTCTGGTACGAGTGGATGGCGTTTCAACGCGAGGCCTACCGCCGCTACCTCCGCCACTATGTCGACCAGCTCAAGTCCTCTCATCCGGACTTCGAGGTGATCAGCAACTGGGCTTTCAGCGACCATATGCCGGAACGGGTGACGGCAGAGGTGGCCGCGCTGTCGGGCGACTTTTCCCCCGACAACAGCGTCAACTCGGCGCGGTTCTCCGGCCGCTGCCTCGAAAACCAGGGCCTTCCCTGGGACCTGATGTCCTGGTCGTTCAGCCGTAAGACCCGCAAACAAAAACCGGCGGTCCAATTGATGCAGGAGGCGGCGGTCGTGCTCGCGCTGGGCGGCGGCTACCAAGCGTATTTCAAGCAGGATCGCGACGGCGCGATCCGGCCGGCCGAGATCGACACCATGGCCCAGGTCGCGCGATTCTGCCGCCAGCGCCAAAAGTTCTGCCACAGGTCGGTGGCCGTGCCGCAGGTTGCCCTGCTCTACTCAACGGCGGGGCATTACCACAGTTCGCCGCGGCTGTTCCATCCCTCCGGCAGCGACGGCGTCGGCGTGCTGCGCCAAGCCTTGACCGCCATGCTGGGTAACCAGTACGCGGTGCAGGTGGTTTCCGAGCACCACCTCGCGGGATCCACTTCGCGATGGCCGCTGATTGTCGTGCCGGGCTGGGGATACCTCGAGCCTGCGTTTCGCGATCAACTCGCCGCCTATGCGAATGGCGGAGGACGATTGCTGCTGATCGGGCCGGGGCCGGCGAAGTTGTTCGAGCGTGAGCTGGCCGCGGCGGGAGACGCCGGGAAAGCCCAGATCGTATCGGTCGATCGAGTGGACGACGTGTTCGGCCGCGCTGTGCGTCGGTTGTTCCCCAAGCCGCTCGTCGAGGTCTCCGGCTCGCCCCACGTCGACGTGAGCCCACGGCAGCAGGGCGAACGCCTGACGATCCATCTGGTGAACACGGCGGGACCCCATGCCAACGCCCCCGCGGATGGAATCGCCGCAGTGCCGCCGATCGGGCCGCTCCGGGTGGCGATCCGGTTGCCCCGTGTGCCGAAGTCGGTGATCCTGGAGCCCGAACGGACGCGGTTGGCGGTCTCGTGGTCCGAAGGTCGCGTGACCCTCACTCTGCCGCGGCTCAACCTTTACTCGATCCTTGTCGTGGAGGAGTAAGGGCGTGCGTTCAAAGTTCACAACGATGCGAACTCGGGCGCACGGAGAACGTGAAGACAGGCGAACCTGCTGATTCCGAATGAGTTTGTTTCGCAGGGTACGCGAAGTCGATGGTGCCGGCGCCCACCGGGACCACGGCCTAATCAGACGGCGGGCCCGGCTCCTTCCCGTGGAGCATCTGGAATACGACCAGCACCGGTGCCGGTCGGACACGTATTGCCGGTCGCACGGCCACGCGAGTCAGGCCCCCGCCTTCCTTCGTCGCCGCCGCACCAGCAGCAACAGGCACAGGCCGCCGCTGGAAAGCAAGACCAGCGTCGCCGGCTCGGGAACAACCGTCAGACCGGTCAGGTAGACGCGGTGATCGTCCTCGTCATAGTCGACCGTGGCGGTGGACCAGTCCCAGCGACCAGAGGCCGCCACCTGGTTGCCGTCGATGGTACAACTCCCGAAGGCCAGCGAGCCGGTGTAAGTGAACAGGTCAATCTGGTCGGAGGCGGCGCAGGTACCGCCGGCATCGGTCAACTGGAGAGTCCAGCCATCGGCCAACTCCAGGTCGCCCTCGACGGCCACCAGGTCGTTGGCCAGGTTACCCAGTTCCCAGAGATAGGAGGAACCCTCGCTCATTTCCAGCTTGCCGAGGATGCTGAACGTGCCGGGGCTGTCGCCTGGGGACAGGGCCCCTCCGATCCGGAGATCACCTTCGACCCGGGAGCCGTCGCCGGCGGTCACGTCCTGGAATTGGACCGCGGCACCGGTGACCTCGAGGACCACGCGGGGATCCAAGGTTAGGTTGCCGAGCGTAGTGTCACGGCGCATGGCGTCCAGGTCCAGGACAGAACGGGCGGTTACCAGGAGGTTGGTGTTCTCCGTGGTGCAGGCGCCGCGGCCGAATTCGTACAGCTCGGCCAGGCCGGCAGCATCCAGGGACCGGTCGTAGAGGTAGACGTCGTCCATCAGCCCCGTGTAGTCGCCACCCCCCTGGCTGGTCTCCGCCCAGCCGAGTCGGAGCACGTCACCGTAATCGGCCGGGCCCGTAAAGCCCCGGGCGTCCGGATCAGTCACATCATTCGCCCCGTCTACGTAGACCTCTTGGTCGTCCGGGGCGTTGAACGTTACGGCCACGTGATGCCACTGGCCGTCGGCAACGTTCGTGGTGCCGCTGAGCGTGCCGCAGTACTTGCCGGTAAGCGTGACTTGGCCGCTGTCCGGGTGGATGTAGAGGGCTTTTTCGCCGGGTCGCCATCTGTCGTCCGGGTTCCCCTTGCCAAGGAGCTGCACACCCTGTTGCGAGGTCTTGATCCACATGGCGATCGTGAAGGGATCGCCAAGCTGGACGTCGTCCGGGTTGGCGACTTCCACGTAATCTTCGTCGTCATCGTCGTCGTCGAAGCTCAGCACACGGCCCCGGTCGGGATCGTCGGTGACCCACGTCGCGCCGGTCAGCGTGCCGAGGTGATCGTTCCCGGCGGTGGAGGAATCGGCCGCGGTGGGCCCGCTTCCCTCGTCGAACTTCCAGACGGCGATCGCGCCGGCGGGAGGGACCAGGCCCCCGATGGCCAGCCGGCCGCCGCTGAGCGTGAGGTTGTCGGGCTCTGCCGGGTCGGCCAGGTTGAGGCTGTTCGCCTGGAAGGTGGCGTCGGTGATCTGGAAGGTCGTGTAATCGCCGATCTTCAGGCGGTCGCTGATGACGACCCGGCCCGCACCGGTATTGACCGTGCCACCGGAGAGCTCCATGGTAGCGACGTTCAGACAGACGCCGTCGCCCAGGTGGATTCCGCCGCCGGTTACCGTCACGCTCTCAGCCGCCACGTCGGCAGCCGTGCTCAGCGTGCCGCCGGACAGTTGCAGGCTGCCGACGTTCAGAGGGGCGCCCTCGGCGAGGTGGATTGCGCCGCCGCTGAGGTTGACCGCCTCGGCGATCACGTCGGCTGACGCGCCCAGCGTGCCGTCATCTGCCACGTTCAGAACGGTCACGTCGGCCCCGGCAGTCTGCACCAGGCCGGCGACGTTCACCTCGGTGCCGACCAGCGTCCGGCCGACACTGAGCATCCCGCCGCGGATCACGTCCACGTTGTCGGCTGTTAGACTGCCGAACGTGGTCAGCATGCCCCCGCTGATGTTTGCCTTCCGGGCCGTCAGGTCGGCGGAGGAGTGGAAGGTCCCGTCCTCTGTGACGTTCACGAGCGACAGGTTGGCCCCGGCGCTCCACACGGTGCCGGCGACGTTCACCTCGGTGCCGACCAGCGTCCGGCCGACACTGAGCATCCCGCCGCGGATCACGTCCACGTTGTCGGCTGTTAGACTGCCGAACGTGGTCAGCATGCCCCCGCTGATGTTTGCCTTCCGGGCCGTCAGGTCGGCAGAGGAGTGCAAGATCCCGTTCTCGGTGACATTCACGACCGACAGGTCGGCCCCGGCGGTCCACACCGCGCCGGCGACGTTCAACTCGGCACCGAGGAGCGGGTGGCCGAGGATGAGCCTACAGCCGCTCTGGACCGTGACGTCGGTCACCTGCGGAGTGGTCGTGAGGGTGGCGCCGGTCATGTCCAGACTGTCCCCGGCCAACGTCAGACTGTCGGTAACGGTTACGTTCCGGTTGGCACCGCTGCGCAGGAGCCTGCCGGCGATCTGAAGACTTGCGGCCTCCAAGGTCTGGTTCTGGAGGGTCAGCATGTTGCCGCTGGTGATGGTGACGTCAGCGCCGCTGCGTGTCAGCGTGGCGCCGGTCATGTCCAGACTGTCCCCGGCCAACGTCAGACTGTCGGTAACGG
>CAZUAM010000352.1:0-7723 GCA_964618095.1 uncultured Planctomycetaceae bacterium
CAGTACGGCGACCAGGCCACCACCGGCCGCGGCGACGGCGAAAACTACCAGATCGGACTGCTCGATATCTGCGATACACCCTATCCCGAGACTATCCAGGCCCTCCGCGAAGTGGGCTATGATATGTACCAATACCGCCAACGAAAGGAAGAACAAAATGACTAGAACAGGCAAGATAACTCAAGCTCAACCGGCCAAGACAAGCCGACGCCGATTCGCAACTTTGACGGGAGCAGGAATCGGCTTGGCACTCGTCGGGGCCCCCTGCACCGGCAGCCAGCGCAAGCAGACGCGGCAGATCCTCAAACAGGGTGATAAGATGGACATCGGCGGCAAAGGGGAGGAAATCATCGACAAGGCATACGAACTCGGCCATGAGTACGAGAAGAAACACGGCGGCTGCGCGCAATGCGCTCTCGCGGCACTCCAGGATGCGATCCCCTTCGTCGCTGTTGACGAGGACGTATTCAGAGCTGCCAGTTGCCTGGACGGAGGGGCAACTCCGACCGGCATCCAGAACTGTGGAGCGTTTACGGGTTCCGCAATGGTGATTGGCCATCTGTGCGGTAGAACCAGAAAAAAGGAGTTCCAGGGCGGTTCAGGATTCTCCCACGATCTGATTCGGAAAGTGTATCAGCGGTTCAAGCAAGAATACGGGAGTGTGTTGTGTCAAGACGTCAAGAAAGGGGCGGAGGGCGACTGCCCGAAGGTGGTCGCAAGAGCGGCCAAGTGGACCGCGGAGGTGTTGTTGAAAGAGTTTGCGGATTGACTCTTCCGGCGGCCCGGGACGTGATGATCCCAAAGCGGCAGGTGATGAAAACGAGCCCACTGATCGCAACAACCGGCCTCCTGTGCGCAGTCCTGGCGGCATCCGCCTTCGACGCTCAGTGCGCCCAGAAGCAACCGACCGTTCTGGTCGAGGCCGAGGCGTTCGAGCAACTCGGCGGCTGGGTGGATGACCAGCAGTTCATGGACGAGATGGGCTCGCCGTTTCTGCTGGCCCACGGCCTGGGCGTATCCGTCCGCGACGCCACCACGACCGTGCGGTTCCCCACCCCGGGGACCTATCGCGTGTGGGTCCGCACGCGCGATTGGGTCGCCCCGTGGAAGGCGCCGGGTGTGCCGGGCAGATTCCAGTTGATCGTGGACGGGGAACCGTTGCCGGCGCTCTTCGGCACTCAGGGTGCCAAGTGGCATTGGCAGGACGGCGGGAAGGTTCAGATCACGGGGCGGAAGGTCACCCTCTCCCTGCACGATCTGACCGGCTTCGAGGGCCGCTGCGACGCCATCGTTTTCTCGGCCGATGCCGATTTCGTCCCCCCCAACAAAGACCCGCGGATGGCGGCCTTTCGGCGAAAAATGCTGGGGCTGTCCGAAAAACCTGACGACGCCGGCCAGTTCGATCTGGTGGTGGTCGGCGGCGGGATTGCGGGCACGTGCGTGGCGCTCTCCGCGGCACGCCTCGACGTGAAGGTCGCGCTGATCCAGGACCGGCCCGTGCTGGGCGGAAACAACAGCTCGGAAGTCCGCGTCTGGCTCGGGGGCGATACGAACTACGAACCCTATCCGCGAATCGGAGATCTGGTCAAAGAGCTGGAACAGCAGAAGCGAGCCCATTACGGCCCCACCAACACGGCGGCCCTGTACGAAGACCACAAGAAGCTGGCGCTGGTCAAGGCGGAGAAAAACATCGCGCTATTCTTGCGGCATCGCGCCAACGGGGTGCAGTTGGATTCGGGAAGGATCCGGGCCGTGATCGCCCAGCATACCAAGAGCGGACGCCGACTCCGCTTCGCCGGTAGTTGGTTTGCCGACTGTACCGGAGACGGATGCGTCGGGTTCCTGGCCGGGGCCGACTACGAGATCACGCCCAAGGGCCACATGGGCCGCTGCAACCTTTGGAACGTCGTCGAGACCGACGGCCCCGTGGCGTTTCCCCGCTGCCCCTGGGCCCTGGATCTCGGCGACAAGCCCTTTCCCGGAAGAGGCAACGACGATCGCGGGCTGCTCGCCCTGGGCTGCTGGTACTGGGAGAGCGGCTTTGATCGCCATCCCATCCGGCGGCGCGAGTCAATCCGCGACTGGAACTTCCGCGCCATGTACGGCGCCTGGGACGCCTTGAAGAACATCGACAAGGTATACCCTAACCACAAGCTCAACTGGGCCGCACACATCGCCGGCCCGCGGGAGTCCCGCCGCCTGCTGGGCGACGTGATCCTCAGCCAGGAGGACATCGTCGGCGCCAAGAAATACCCCGACGGCTGCGTGCCGGCCACCTGGTCGATCGATCTCCACCTGCCCGACAAACGTTTCGATAAAAGCTTCGAAGGCGACGCATTCATCTCTCAGGCCCGCTACACGCGCTACCAGCGCCCCTATTGGGTTCCCTATCGCTGCCTCTACTCGCGAAACGTGCCGAACCTGTTCATGGCCGGGCGGGATATCAGCGTTACGCACGAGGCCCTGGGAGCGGTCCGCGTGATGCGCACCGGCGGGATGATGGGCGAGATCGTCGGCATGGCGGCCTCGCTCTGCAAGAAACACGACACCGACCCCCGCCGTGTCTACCGAGATTACCTCGACGAACTCAAACAATTGATGACCCGCGGTGTCGGCAAGACAACTCCGCCGCGAAAACCGTTTTCCCAAGGAGCAGATTGATGAAACCACTCAACCGGAAGTCACTCGTTTCCTTGGCAGTCATGCTGTTTGCCTGTACTGTGGTCCGGGCCGCCGACGAGCAAATGACAACGCTCTGGCAGATCGGCAAGGCCGACAACCACGCCGAAGAACTCGCGTTGGCGCCCGACGGCTACCGCCAGTACGACCGTGACGGCCTATTTTTGGCGGGCCACTCGGACCCGCGTCGCGACTGGCCCTACACACATCCCGGGCCGGATGACCTCTGGGCCGGCGCCCGGCCGCACACCTTCACGATCCTGTTCGGTCTGGCGGGAAGGCCCGGCGCGGGCGGCTGCCGGCTGGTCGTCGATCTGGTCGATACCCACAGCCTCAATCCGCCCAAGCTGCGGATCGCAGTCAACGGTCGCTCGTTCCAACACCAGACCCCCAAGGGCGCCGGCGACGCCTCTATCTTGGGCAAACCGGAGGCCGGACGGGAACATCGTTTCTCGGTCGATATCCCGGCCGGGGCCCTCAAGGAAGGCCTCAACGAAATCACCATCACCAACCCCGGCGGCGGCTGGGTCCTCTACGACTGGCTGGGGTTGGAGGTGCCGCGTCTGGATACGGGCGAGACCAACGGTCGCGGCTTCATGCTGGAACTGGCTGCCGCCACCTCGATTCGGTCCGTACATGTCGATCCCTGGCTGACTCGCAGCAACGGAAAACTCCGGCAGCGGATCGCCGTCTCGCTGATTCAGTTAGGCGATCCGGCCGACGTAACGCTGCACGCCACCGGATTGAAGCCCATCGAGCTGAAACTGAAGCCGGGCATGGGCTCCGTGCAGCTTCGGCTGCCGCCGGTCGAGATGGAAACCCCGGTCACCATCGAGATCAGGCGTGGCGACAAGACGATCGGCATCCGCAAGGTGCTCCGCAAGCCGGCCGTGGAAAGACAGCCGGTCGATTACGTCGACTGCCTGCTGGGAACCTCCACCTCGCGATGGATGCTCTATCCCGGACCGTCGATGCCCTTCGGCATGGTCAAGCTCAGCCCCGACAATCAACGCCACTGCTGGAAGGCCGGCTACGAGTACACGATCGAGAACATTGCCGGATTCAGCCACATTCATTCCTGGACCATGGGCGGACTGCTCACCATGCCGACCGTCGGCAAACTGCAAGTCGTGCCCGGCCCGGAAGGCGACTCCGACGCCGGCTATCGCTCGCGATTCAGTCACCAGCGGGAGGTTGCCTCGCCGGGCTACTACGCGGTGACGCTTGATGATTACGGGATTCGCGCGGAGTTGACCTCGACAACCCGGGCCGGCTTTCAACGGTACACCTTCCCCAAGGCCGAGAACGCCCGAATCCTCTTCGATCTGCTCACGCCCACCGAATACAACTACGACGTGCTCGACGCCCGGATCGCCAAGGTGAGCGAGACCGAGATCGAGGGCTACTCCAAGCAGCGGGGCGCCGGCGGGGCCAGGTGGAACGACTACACCGTTCACTTTGTGGCCAAGCTCAGCCGGCCCTTCGACTCGATGGGCGGCTGGGTCGGCGACGAGATTCGGCACAACGTCAAGGAAATCTCCGGCAAAGGCGACGTAGGCGCGTTTCTCAACTTCTCCACCAGGAAAGGTGAGCTGATCCAGCTCAAGACCGGCATCTCACTGGTCAGTATCGAGCAGGCGCGATTGAACCTGGAAACGGAAATGGACCCCTTCGGCTGGGACTTCGACGCCGTCAGAAACCATGCCCGAAAGACTTGGAACGACCTGCTCGGCAAGATCGAAGTCGAGGGGGGCACGGAAGAGCAGAAGATCAAGTTCTACACGAACATGTACCGCTCCTACTGCGCGCGGACCATTTGGAGCGACGTGAACGGGAAATACGTCGACATGTACGAGAAGGTCCAACAACTCAAGGATCCCCACTCCCCGGTCTACGGCTGCGACGCCTTCTGGAACACCTTCTGGAACCTCAACCAGCTCTGGACGCTTCTCACCCCGGAGACTGCCAATAAATGGGTAAAGTCCCTGCTGGAAATCGACGACCGTGGCGGATGGCTGGCCAAAGGCCCCACCGGCATCGAGTATTCCAGCATCATGGTCGCCTCCCACGAGATCGCCTTGATCGTGAGTGCCTATCAAAAAGGAATCCGCAATTTCGACGCCCAGAAGGCCTACGCGGCGATGAAGCACGTCCAGATGGAGCCGGGCCGGCCCCACCAAGGCGGCGGCCACGTGGGGAACCGGCAGCTAGAACCCTACAAAAAACTAGGATACGTTCCCGTCGAAAAAGGGCCGGTCTCGAATACTCTGGAGTACGCCTACGACGATTGGTGCGTGGCCCAGATGGCCAAGGCCCTGGGCAAGCAGGACGATTACCGCTACTTCATGAAAAGGGCCGCCAACTACCGCAACGTCTTCGACCCCTCAGTCGGATACATGCGCGAGAAGCACCAGGACGGCACTTGGGTCAAGGACTTTTCCCCCTTCTCCCCGCGCGGCTTCGTCGAGGGGAATTCCTGGCAGTTCACTTACTTCGTTCCCCAAGACCTGGCCGGGCTGATCGGGCTGCTGGGTAAGGAGGAATTCAACCGCCGCTTGGACGAAGGTCTTGAAAAGTCCCGGGCCAGTAACTTCAACGCCAGCGGCGACCGCTTCGCCGAGTATCCCGTCAACCACGGAAATCAGCCCAACATGCAGTCGGCCTGGCTGTTCAACTTCTCGGGCAAACCATGGCTCACGCAGAAGTGGACCCGCGAAATCATGGAGCGCTATTACGGCACCGGACCCGTCAACGGCTATCCTGGCGACGAGGACCAGGGCCAGATGGGCGCCTGGTACGTCACCAGCGCCATGGGGCTGTTCGAGATGGACGGCGGCTGCGCGCTGAAGCCGATCTACGAGATCGGCAGTCCGGTTTTTGACAGGGTCGTGATTCATCTCGACGAGAAGTACTATCCCGGCGGCCGATTCGTGATCGAGGCGAAGAACAGCTCGAAGAAGAACGTCTACGTCCAATCGGCAACCCTCGACGGCAAGCCGCTCGACAAGCCCTGGCTGTATCACTCCCAGCTTGTCCAAGGCGGGAAGTTGATCCTCCAGATGGGTCCCAAGCCCAACAAGAACTGGGGCAGTGCCCCCGAAGCGGTGCCACCGCAGCAGGCCCACTGATTCCGAGAGGTTCCCCCCGGCCGGACACGCCGGAAGAGGTCCGGCCTGGCCAGGCAATTGTCTGGCTAACCCTGCGCCTTGGCCACCATCGTAGCGAAGGTCTCCCGCTGCTCGATCAGGGCCTGGATGCGGTCCTTCGGCCTGGTGCGGCACTCCAGCAGGACCCAGCCGGCGTAGTCCATCTTCACCAGCAGCCGGATCAAGTCCTGGTAGGGATAGCTGCCGATGTTCAGCTCGCGGACGTGGACCGTGGCGCCGAAGCGGTCCTTGACCAGGTCGAAGTGGTACTCCAGCCCTTTGCCCTGGAGTTCATCGCCGTTGCAGTTCCAGCAGAGGCCCACGTTGGGGTCGTCGGCCACGTCCATGATCTCACGGATGATCGGCAGGGGGCCGCAGGAGCCGTGGACCTCCAGGCGGATCTGCTGGCCGTAGTCGGCGGCGAATTTGCCGACAATGTTCAGCGACCTGCCGATCTGCTCGATCGTCTTTTTCAGGTTATTCTTGGGACAGTCATTGGGCTTGACCTTCACGCCGCTGCCGCCGCAATCGTGACTGAGCTTCACAAAGGCCTTGGTGCCCTCGATCGACTGCCTGAGCTTCGCCGGGTCGGGATCGTCGTAATTCTGGTTGGTGCCCGGGCCCACGAACACCACCGGGCTGTCGGCGAAGCGCTTTTTGACTTCCTTCCGCTGCCGGGCGCCCAGGCTGGGCTCCACGCCGTGCTTGTGTTGCGTCCGCAACTCGACCCCCAGCACCTTGGTCTTCTCGCAGTTGGCGATCACCGTGGGCAGGTCCCAGTCTTGGCCCCAGAGATAGGTCACCAGCCCGAGTTTCATCTTCGAGCCCGGCTCCTCGGCAGCCGGCGCCCGGGCTTCGCCCAACGGGCCGGCGGCCAGGGCCGCTGCGCCGACGCTGATCGAGTGCCTGAGGAAGTCGCGGCGAGATGAGTTGCTCATGGTCCTGATCCTCTTACGGTCTTTGTTTTGGGTCTTGGGATTGTTCGCGTGGCTAGCGATTATTGTCCCGTCCCCATCGGCGGCATGCAAGCATGTAGGGTGGCAAGTAGTCGCACCTTTTCGGCGCGAAATCTCCAGCGGGGCGACGGAGCACTGATGGGGGCCTCACAGACGGTCTTTCAGAGTATGTCCGACCGGCGGCAGACGCGCAGAATTCATCACCTCCGCGACCAGGCCCCACCGGACACGGGGCAGATCAATGAGACCCGGTTCCAGGCGGTCTGGTTGCCGGGTGGCCTGCTGCGTGGAAACTGCCCGGAGCAGGCGGCCGCAACCGCCAGCGGGGCTGACCGTGCAGCCCGGCCGCCGGCCAAACGTCGATCTGACACGGGCCCGCCAGTATTTGCCTGGTCTACGCGGCTTGCCTATAGTAACGAGAGATTCCACCGGCGGGACCGGAAAACTCCCCCTGGAGAGTTAAATTTCATTTTCTTGTTTTTTGTTTGTCAGGAATGGGGCCTCTGCGGCGGAGTACGGACAGAGGGGATAAGTGTTTCTTAGGGTCGGGGTGATTTATCAGCGTTGGCGGTTGGGATTACGCCCCGGTCGAACCGAGACCTGACGAGCGAAAGGAGCCGGAAAATGAAAAGAAACTCTTTGAGCATTTGTGCAGTAGCGGCAGGGCTGATAGTGGTGCTCGCCGCGGGCGGGCAGGCCGCGTTAGTCGATGTCAGCCTGGAACCGAGCACGGGAACCGTCGTCGGTGTCGGCGAGACCTTTGACTTGGAGTTGTGGTTTCGATCTAGCCCAACGGGGGTCGTAGTGCACGAACTTAACGACTTGGGATTGCATTGGGATCCGGCGTACGTCGGGTTCAACGGCCCCGCGAGCACGGCGGATGGCGCCTATGCCTGGAGCACGGCGATGAGCGGGCCCGCCCCCAGCATGGACCTGCCCATG
>CAZUAM010000353.1:0-4410 GCA_964618095.1 uncultured Planctomycetaceae bacterium
GGCATTCAAAGCCCAGAGACGTCCCGAAGGGAGGAAACCATGAGTCATTCTGGAAGCAACCGCTGGATACCCGTTGGGCTCCTGCTTTCTTGGCTTGGCCTTCTGCTGTAAGCCGCCGCGGCCGATGCCAAGATGCACCCCTGTACTCCAAAGCGAGCAGGAGTTGGATGCAGTGCGTGGTTGCCTGCGGCGCGGCAGTCCCCTGGGCGATGCAAGTCGGGTTAGGACGACGGCACGTCGTCTGGGGCTTGAGTCGACGCACCGGCCTCGTCGCCCCCGAGAGTTCGTCCGGCTCAGAAAACACAAGACAATGAGTCCTCCCCCTTCTCTTTTGTTCTTTCCCGCTCGAAGGTCGAGGAATCGTGGCTGTGGCCGCTATCTGTCGGCTGGAATTCACTCGAGCGCAGAACCGCGATGTGGAATGGTGTCGTGCAGCGAAAGGTTGTTGATCAGACAGCGGAGCGAGACGATAGATAGTTTTCGAGTTCGTCTACGATTCGTGACCACTCGTGAGTTACTTCTGTCATGTCGGCTACTGACGATGAAATCACACGCAAGAACTGCTTTACTAATCGTGGTTGGAGCGCTGTTTCGATCTGACGGTCTTTCTCACCTTGATCTTTTCGGGAAAGTGCTTCCCACTCGATCGGTGCTCGCCTCGGATTCTCGCCAGATTCGGGCCAGCCGTATTTGCTCGAAAGACCAAAGCGCAACCACTGAAGAACGTCCTTTCCAGTCCATTCCGTTCGCCAAGTCGCGTCATCAAGATCCATCTCCCACCACTCGTCACATTTTTCTCGAAACGTGTTGATAAACGTCGTGCTATCGGGACGACGTGCTGGTTCAAGCTTTCCTAGCGACTCAACTAGCACACCATTAAGAAGTTCTTCGACCGTTTCACGGGAGGGGCTCACAAATCTCCCTTCTTCCCAGCGTGGACGTCCATCCTTACGACTCACTCCACCAACATCCTTCTCGCCCTTCGGGTAAGAAGCTCTGAACTCGGCCAATGTGTACTGAAGCGCCTGGTCGATTGCAGTTTCTCGAATTGTCTCTTGAAGCAATTCCGCTACACTCGCTTCGTTTGTGTTGAATGCCTTTGCCAGAACTGGGTATACGACGCTTGGTTCAATCAGATAGTTTTCGATTTCATTTCGCCGCCACGTCCGCCAAAATACAACCTCTACTCCACGTCCCTGGCGATCTTTCATGTTCCCTCTACAATCTCTTTCTGCGATCTCTAGGGAACGAGAATCTCGATCCTCAATCACACACGTTGGAATGCCACGACCAATAGCATCGCTAATCCCGTAGATAGCAGTCTTCGTTCCGCAAGGCCAAACGTCAACGAGACCTAGGCTCGAATGGCTGCCGGTCCATTCCTCAAGTAGAACGGACTCGTACCCAGCGATGTCACCTTCGCATAATATCGCAACCTGACCGGTTCTCGGGTATCGAGTGATGTAGTGTTGCATGACATCACTTCACCTGATCCAGAGCACCCATCTCGATCAGTGCGTTGTCAGCAGCCGCCCTTTCACGCAACTCGAGAGAGTGTGTTGTAAGGATGAACTGGTTGTCCGCTCCGAAATCTGGAAGGCTCAGGTACAGTCTTCTTAGCCAGAGGGGATGAAGATGAACTTCCGGCTCGTCAATAAGAACAATGCTTCGATGGAGCGGCCCATATCGACACAACTCGATGATGTACTCAAGGATGACGTGCTCGCCCGATGCGGCATGGCTTAGCGGGTATTCGTAACCCTGGTCATCGAAGACTGGCGTCCCCAAAGGAGTGTCTTCTCGGTAGAAAAAGCCAAGGTACTGCTTTGGTGCGCACACGAGATTGTACAGGCGCTTTACGTGTGATTCCCAATTGTCTGCGCCGTCTGCGGCCACCTTGGAAAACTGACTGCTGAATGTGCCGAGTACGTCGTGAACGCTCGCCTTGTTGGATCTTCTTCGACGATTCTCTTCGGATTCATCACCTGGATCGTTGACAGAACCGACGACTCTGTTCTTCAGGTCACGATCTTGCGGGAAGAAGTGGAGTCCCCCAAGGTTTCGCAGCATTTTCGAAACACCCGGCACTTGTTGTTGTCGCCAGGCTTGAATTGCCCATGATTTGACTTGAAGCCAGGATCTGACATTGGGAAGGGGAGGGTCGATATCGGAGTAATGCCAAGGTTGCCTCTGGCCATCTGGTCCGGTTCGCGGTGGGAATGTCCAGTCAATGGTGAGCCTGTTATCCGGCAGATTCGGGGGAGGTTCCTTCCCGAGCAGACTCAGAGTTTCTCGTATATCTTCCTGCTCCTTGTCGCCAAAGTGAATGTCGATCGACACTAGAATATCGGACGGCCTTTTCGACCATGCACCGCCTGAAGGGCTTGAAGAACTTGTTGTCCTGATGTCGTCACGATTGGGAGCGGGAACATCGTCCGTTCGATATCCGAAGACGCCTCTGAGAGCATTCGTAATTGCGTAGAGAATACTCGTCTTTCCCGACCCATTGGGTCCGGCCATAGTAACGACAGTTTGAGGGTCACCCAACTCGTCAACAAACCGAAGGTCGATTGTGTCGATGGCTCGAAAGCGTTCAATTTGTACACGAGTGATCTGCATTTGGCCGTTCCTGATCCCGATAGCAGCATTAGCCAATATTTCTCATTTGGGTTGAGCCTGAAACCGATCCAGGCTCGCAGCGCCAGTATTATAGCAGGCTGTGTCCCCCCAAAAAAAGTCCGTCGCGTGGTGATTTCTTGACATTTGCTCCCCCGGAGCCACGATTTCTGGGTTCCTGCCCCCCAAAGTACCGACCGGCGAGGCCTTTGGTCGAGCTTTGGCGCTGGCGGGTGCGCGTACTTTTCTCCATCGGCTTCTTCAGGTTGCTGCTGATGCTGAGGATCTCCGTCTCGCGGCGGCCTACTTCACTGATGGAAGCGGCATGTTTGTGCGTCGGCGCCGCTCTGCCACCGACCACGTGACGCATGGCAGGATCCACCGATAGCCGCTCGGCATCGCTGGAGTCTTGGTAACCGGCCGGTCGGCTGTGGATCGACCGCCGCACAGGCGGCACGAGATTCCGAAGCTCGACGGCTGAGAGGAACGGAGGGCCTATCCGAGAACCCGATTTCGGCGTGGCCGTGGTGGACGGGCACCGACGCGAAGCGTTGGTCGGGGACCCTACAGAATCCCGTTTTCCTGGGGGCTCGCTCCGCTCGACCCCAGCCACCCTATCACGGGCCGAGAGGTTCTCGGATGGGCTCTAAGCTCGATGCCGGAGACCATGAAAGATCTGTGCAAGAGGTCATTGACATTTCCGGCGCCGGACCGTTATCTGTTATGGGGTCGGATTCCCGGGAGCCCCAGCCGGAAGGCAGAACCGCTGGGGAACGTCTGCCCGGGGATGAAGCGGAAAGCCAGACCTATTGACACTCAGGAAAGTACCTATTGACACTCAGGAAAGTAATGTCTACCTGGTTCCCAAGCTCCAGCTTGGGAACCGCCCCTGCCCGGCCGCCTCCCGCCGCCACTTGGTTCCCAAGCTGGAGCTTGGGAACCAGGGAACGTCCACGACATTGGTTTTCTGAAGATCAATAAACCACGAAAGGTCCCTGCCATGTGGAGACGAATCGCGGCTGCCACCTGCGTATTGCTGAGCCTGTTGGGGTCTTGGGGAGAGGCGCCGGCCGCCGAGCTGCTTGTCGCAGCGGCGAGCACCGAGATTACGCCGGCGGGGCCGGTCGCGGTTTCCGGACAGTTTCACCTGCGAATCGCCCGGACGATCGAAACACCGCTGACGGCCAACGTGGTCGCCTTGGAATCGCGCCAGAATGGTCGATCGCTGGATGCGGCGATCATGGTGTCGTGCGACCTGCTTTACATTCCCGACGAAGTTTTGGGGCTGGTTCGCCGGCAGGTGCACAAACGTCTGCCGGAGTTGGATACGAAGAAGATCTTCCTCAACGGGACCCATACCCACACGGCACCCGTCCTGTTGGCCGACAAGTACGTGATCCCCAAAGAGGGAGTCGTGCAAGTCGAAGAGTATCGGGCGCTGCTGGCCGAGCGCGTGGCCGAGGCCATCGCCCGGGCGTGGAACGGCCGCAAGCCGGGCAGCGTGACGTGGGGGCTGGGCCATGCCGTGGTGGCCTACAACCGCCGTGCGGTGTATGCCGACGGCTCGGCGCGGATGTACGGCGGAACCGACGTGCCCGAGTTCCGCAATCTGGAGGGCTCAGAGGATCACGACGTGGGCACGCTGTTTTTCCGGGACGGGTCGGGCAAGTTGATCGCCGTGGTGGTCAACGTGTCTTGCCCGGCGCAAGAAGTCGAGGGGAGAACGGCCGTCAACGCCGAGGCCGCTTTCAGTTCTTATAACGGAAGAGTCCTATTCGATGACTGCAACGTCAT
>CAZUAM010000353.1:4420-7675 GCA_964618095.1 uncultured Planctomycetaceae bacterium
TCAACGCCGATTTCTGGCACCCGGTGCGCCAGCGGCTGCGAAAGCAGTACGGCGCCGAGTTGTGCGTGCTAGGTTGGACGGGCGCCGCCGGCGACCAGTCGCCGCATCTGATGTACCGCCGAGCGGCCGACGAGCGGATGCGCCGGCTCCGCGGGCTCAGCCGCGTGGAGGAGATCGCCCGGCGGATCGTCCGCGCGGTGGACGAGGCCCGAGAGGCGGTGAAAAACGATCGACAGGCCGACGTTCCTCTGATCCACAAGGTGGAGACGATCCGACTGCCGATGCGGCTGGTCACCGAGGCAGAATACGCCGAAGCCAAAACAGCCTGCCTGGAGGCCGCGGCCCAAATCGCCAAAGACCCCAAGGCGGCCGACCGCGCCTTCCGGCGGATGAAGTGGTACGAAGTGACCGTCGGGCGGTTCGAGCGGCAACGGGCCGAGCCGAAACCGACCTTCGAGATGGAGCTGCACGTGCTGCGGATCGCCGGCGCGGCCGTGTGCACCAGCCCGTTCGAGCTGTTCACCGACTACGGGATCCGCATCAAGGCCCGCAGCAAGGCGGCCCAGACGTTTGTCGTCCAATTGGTCGGGCGGGGTGGCTATCTTCCCACGGAGAAGGCCGTCCGTGGGGGACATTACAGTGCCGTGGTCCACAGCAGCCTGGTTGGCCCGGAGGGCGGACAGGTCCTGGTGAATCGGACCGTTGAGCTGATCAACTCGATGTGGGCGGAGTCGAAGTGAAATTCACGGGCTGCCAGCCCTGCAACGCATTCCGGGAGGTTCTCGCCCGCGATGGCGTTGATGCGACGGGGGTTGTGTCCCCGACCACCGTCACCCGCCTTCCCGGCCCAGGTACTTGTTGGGGACGACCCCCACCGAGGTGGGCAGGAGAGGGCTAGGGCCCGAGTTCCCGGCAACGCTATTTACCCCATTCTTTGCAGCGCCCGGGCTGGCTGCCGCGGCTTCGGCAGCGAAGAACGGGCTTTTGCGGGGGGCCGAAAACGCTTGACAAGCCCGATTGCGTCCCTGACAATCCAGGCTATGGGCTCAAGGCAAGTGCTTTGGGGAGGGTCCCCGGGAGCCCTGAAGAATCGTGAGCGGTTACCCGTTTTGTTACTGCACCGGAAAGGAGCGCGAGATGACCCGAGTTCGAAGTTCACTGGTATTGGCGATGGTGTTTGTGCTGGGGGGCGTGTTGCTTGCGTCCGCCGCGCAGGCTGCGGAAGGCAGGGCCGGAGGGGCCCGGCGAGGATCTCGGACGATGGGGCGCGGCAGCCTATTGGGTCTGCTGAGATCGAAACAGGTCCAGAAGGAGTTGAAGCTCACCGAGGAGCAGACGGGCAAAGTCACGGAGGTCAGCAAGAAGCTGATGGAGGAAATGCGCAAACAGAGTGCCGCCCTCCAGGAGATCACCGACCGGGAGCAACGGCAGGCGAAGAGGACCGAGTTGAGCAACCAGTTGGATCGCAAAGCCCGCGAGCAGCTCCGGGACGTGCTCTCCAGGGAGCAGATCATGCGGCTGTACCAGATCCGCACGCAGGTCCGCGGGGTGGTTGCCACTCTGGGCAACGAGTTTGTTGCCCGCAGGCTCAAACTCACCGATGAGCAGAAGAAGAAGGTGGCCGAGATCGCCCAGAGCACTCAACAGAAGCAGCGTGAGCTGTACGCGGGGTTGCGCGGTGCCGACCAGGAGGCACGAGGCAAGGCGATGGGCAAGCTCCGCGAGCTCCGGCAGAAAGCCGATCAGGAAGCCCTGGCGGTGCTAACCGCTGAGCAGAAGGAAGGCTTCAAGAAGATGCAGGGCGAGAAGTTCGAGCTACAGATGCGGCGCCGCCCGCAATAGACCCGACAACCACTTATTCCGGGGATACCATACCGGACTCTCCACCAACGGCGTGCAAGCCCGTACGGTGTCCCCGGAACTTTTTGTGGCTTCAAGTCAACTCTTCTCGGGAAGGTCCCGAGAGGCCCGAAGAGTCCTCAATGGTTACTCGTTTCGTTACTGCACCGGAAAGGAGCGCGAGATGATCCGAGTTCGAAGTTCACTAGTGTTGGCGATGGTGTTTGTGCTGGGGGCCGCGTTGCTTGCCGCCGCCGCGCAGGCTGCGGAAGGAAGGGCCGCAGGGGCCCGGCGACGATCGGGGATCATGGACTGGCGTGCCAGCATCTCGTTCCTGCTGAGTCAGGAGCAGGTCCAGAAGGAGCTGAAGCTGAACGAGGAGCAGACGGGCAAGGTGAAGCAGATGGTCCAGAAGCTTCGGGAGGAGATGCGCGAGCAGTGGACCAGCCTGCGAGAGATCACCGACCAGGAGAAGCGGTCGGCGAAGATGGCCGAATTGGGCGACCAGATGAATCGGAAGGCCCGCACTCAGCTTCAGGACGTGATTTCCAGGGAGCAGATGAGGCGGCTGTACCAGATCCGGATGCAGATCCGCGGCCCGGTCTACACCCTGAACGGCAAGCGGAGCGCCACCCGGCTGAAACTGACGGATGAGCAGAGAAAGAAGTTGGCCGAGATCGACAAGGGCCTCCAGCAGAAGGTGTCGGAGGCGATCAAGGGATTGCGCGGCCTGAGCCAGGAGGAGCGGGGCAAGAGGTTTGCCGAACTCGGCAAACTCCGGCAGAAGGCCGACCAGGATGCCCTCAAGCTGCTGACTGCGGAGCAGAAGGAAGCGTTCGAGAAGATGCAGGGCAAGAAGTTCGAGCTGCAAATGCGGCGCCCCGGGGCCTAAATGGAGCCGCACGATCCCGGCAGTGGAGCGTTTAGCCGCCGCGGCTACCCGGCGGCAAGCCCCGGCGTGACCGCCTCGTTGTTCTACACAAGTCTGGTATTGGCCCGAAAGACCGTTTTCAGAGTCCCCTAAACTCACAACCAAAGTTTCAAGAGTCTGTGTATATCCCCAGATTTGCCGTGTGTTTGGTTTCGTCAAGTGAGCTGTTGCCAGTCTTGAGGCAAGGATGATTGTAAACATTCGCCCAACCCGTCTCTGGCGGGGGCGGCGGGGCGAGAATTGATCTGGAGAGGTTTTGGGATTTTGGGTATAGCGTGGCCGTGATGAATGCCACGCTGCTTGAGATTTCTGATCAGACGGCCTGCCCTTCCCGGCGGGAAGTGGAGCTTGCGGCTTTGGTCGAGAGGCTGCTTGGGGAGGTGGCACAGTTCCGCGGCGAGGTAGCCGAACTGCGTCAGCAGGTGGGGTACTGCAAGGGGATGTTCGAGCGGGCGAAGCGGAAAAACGAGAAGCTTCAGAAGGAG
>CAZUAM010000354.1:0-7655 GCA_964618095.1 uncultured Planctomycetaceae bacterium
ACGCCCAGACCCAGCGCGTTGTCGACGAAGCACTCGCCTACCTCGCCAGCCAGCAGTCCCCAAGCGGAGCGTGGTTTGGAAGGCAAGACGAGGAAAGCCGCTTCCCGGTCGCAATCACGAGCTATACGCTCATGGCCTTCCTCGCCGCAGGCAATTTGCCCGACGAGGGACGACATGGCGCCGTGGTGACACGCGGGGTGCGATACCTCTTGAGCCAGGTGTCGGACGAAGGGCTGTTTGCCAGCAAAGAGAGCGGCCAGTACATGTATGAACATGGGATCGCCACGATTGCCCTCGCAGAAGTCTACGGTCAAAGCCGCGACCCGCAGTTGAAGGACCGACTGGAACGTCTGGTGCGCGTCATTGTCAGCAGCCAGAATCCAGAAGGAGGCTGGCGATACCGGCCGATCGCCAACGATGCGGACATCTCGGTGACCGTGCTCCAGGTGGTGGCACTCCGCGCGGCGAAGAACAACGGTCTCTCCGTCCCGGCGCGAACCATCGACGATGCGATAAAATACGTCCACGCCTGCTATGTGCCGTCTGCGGGCGGATTTGCCTATCAGCCGGGAAGCGAACCGGGATTCGCCCGCACCGCGGCCGCGATCTACTCATTGCAGGTTTGCGGAGAGTACGATGACGCGCGCGTGAAGAAGGGTTCCGACTACCTCTTTGCCAACCTCAAGTCGGGCAGCCAGTGGTTCACTTACGGCTGTTTCTACGCCGCGCCCGCCCAGTACATGATCGGCGGTCAGACGTGGGAACGTTGGTATGGTGCGATGAAACAGATGCTTCTGGCCAATGTGCGTCGCAACGGCGGTCAAGCCCACTGGGACAAGCGACTCGATCCAAGCAGCCCCGGCTCGATCTACAGCACTGCCGTCTACACGATGATCCTGGCGATGCCGAATCACTATATTCCCTTGTATCAGCGTTAAGGTGCTTTCATGAGTGGCATTCTGTTTCCTGGCGTCAATGTTCGCGGTCTTTCGAACCGCGCCTTGCTGATCCGCATCGTAACCATCGGAATCGTCATCTGCCCCGCGGTCGCTCGGGCCTCCGAGGGCAAGGTGACGACTCGCGACGGCGTGCTGCATGCGGGCGACGTCTCGTTAATCGAGGGCGGTCTTGCGATCATCACTCCACAGAATCAGCGGCGCGAGATCACCCTGGACGAGATCCGCCGTGTTGCGATCGAACCTTCCGAGGAAAGCCTCGCCGCTGCCGGAATCCTGGGCCGAGGTTGGGACCGCTTCGACTACGGCCCGGGTACGGCCGCGGGTGTCTCCGGGCAGGGCAAAGGCGTGTTTGCGCTGAAGGCGGAGCGCGATCGCGGGCACCTTGTCTACCGGCGCGCATCGCTCCAAGGCGAAATGGTCGCTCGGGTCGATCGCTTGTCGGCCGGATCGCGCGCCGGGCTCCAAGTGCGACGATCGACCAAAGGCGATTCGAGCGTCGGATCCCTCTTCCTTACCGATGATGGAGTGGTTCACTTCTCCGTGAGGGGGCCTGGCGACAAGAAGAGTAGGGCGTTCGCAACCGAGGCCGGGATGGCGACGCTCCCGTGCTGGCTGAAGTTGACCCGATCCGAAAAGGCGCTGGAGGCATTCTTCTCTCAGGATGGCGACCGTTGGACGCGCGTCGGCAAGCGTTCTTCACAGCACTGGTGGAAACGCGTTCTGTCCGGAGAGGGTGATGAGGAGGAGGAGGAAGAAGAGGAAGACGACGACAGCCATGTGTGGCAGCCGATCCTCGCCGGGTTGTTCGTGGAATCGGCCGGGAAGCCCGCAGATGCGGTCCTTAGCGAAGTGCGCCTGCGCGGTCTGGGTTTGGCAGGCGAATACTTCGATGGAACGGATTTCCAACAACATGTCCTCACGCGCAGCGGTGATGCGGTGGGGCCCGCCTGGGACGAGGGATCGCCGATACCCGAACTGCAGGGCAAGGACGAGTTTTCCATTCGCTGGACCGGCGAGTTGACGCCCAGGGAGACCGGCAGGCACACGTTCCTCGTGGGAGCGGACTACGCCGCCGCGCTGTGGATCGACGGCGGGATTGTCGCCGGTGACCGCTGGCCTGAGGTCAAGCGAGCAGAGGGGAGTCTCGACCTGGAAGCCGGAAAGACCTATCCGGTTCGCGTCGACTATTTCTTCGAGGGTACTGCCAGTGATTCGCATCACTTGTACGTTAACATGAGGCGACCCGGGCACAAAGAGGACGACTGGATCCCGGCCGAGATGCTGCGCCATGAAGTCCGAGGCGAAGACGTGGCGGGCGTCGCCAAAGTAGTGCCCGGTGTCGTCTTGAAGGACGGCTCGTTTCTCGTCGGCCGACTCCTCCGGGCGGATGCGAACCGGATTGTCCTCGCCACGGCAAAGATGGAACAACGCTCGGTCGTACGGGACGACGTTCATCGGATTATCCTCACTTCGCAGCTTGTGAAAGAGACTACCGCCGATAGCCAGCGACTAGGAGCGCGGATGACCAGCGGCGACTTTCTGGAGGGATCTTTGCGAGACGCCAAAGACGGGAGCCTGCGAATGGAGTCGCTGGTCTTTGGCCTTCGTAGTTTTTCCTTGTCGGAGGGCTCCGTCGCGGAAGTGATCCTTTCTTCCCGGACGGCCGGGACAGAAACAGCGATCTTCGAGATCCGCGACATCGAAGGCTCCCGGTGGCTGCTACCGGAGGCGCCGTCGCTTTCTCCACAGAAGATCGTCTTCCGTCACCCGCTTGCTGGGCAACAGGAGATTTCGGCCGATTCCGTCGTGGGGATCGCCCGCCTTCAGCAGAAGCAGCCAACACTTGCGCCGGACACACAACCACAACTGGTGCCAGACGCACGGCAGGCGGCTGGAGCCGAGGACATCTCTTTCCCGCCTTGCGAGGCGGTTGTGGACGTGACCCAAGCTCCGTACAACGCCAAAGGGGACGGCAAGACCGACGATACCGACGCCATTCAGAAGGCCCTCAGCGACGCCATGGGGCAACATAAGATTGTCTACCTGCCCAATGGCATATACCTTGTGTCCAATACGATCAGATGGTCCAAGCAGAATTCCCAGGGCAGGGACGCCTGGGGCTTCAACTACATCCAGGGACAGAGCGCGGCCAAGACAATCCTCCGGCTGAAGGACGCTACCTTCACCAGGGCCGACGACCCGAAGTCGATCATGTGGTGCGGTGGATTCGGATCGGCCGACTGGTTCCACAACTACATTCAGAACGTGACGTTCGATGTCGGCAACGGGAACCCAGGCGCCATCGGGCTTCATTTCTACTCCAACAACACCGGTGCGCTGCGTAGCGTGCGCATCGTCTCGCAGGACGGCAAGGGCACCGTCGGCCTGGACCTCGCGTCCGACATGAACGGCCCGCTGCTAGCCCGGAACATCTTCGTGAAGGGTTTCGCTGCGGGGATTCGATGTGGCCACAGTGTCAACAGCCAGACGTTCGAGCACATCCGCCTGCTCGGCCAATCGCAGTGCGCGCTGCGCAACGACGGCCAAAACGTCAGCGTGCGCGGCCTTTACACGGAGGGCACGGCTCCGGCCGTGCAGACCAGCGGTGGACTGATGGCCCTGCTCGACGCCAACCTGGTCGGCAAGGGGAACGCCAAGAACGTGCCCGCCGTTACTGCCAACGGCCGCTTCTTCGCCCGCGACGTCACCACGAGCGGCTACCGCGAAGCGATCGTTTGCCAAGGAGGAGACGAGCCCGGCGAAGCCGGTCCGGCCGTCGCCGAGTTCATGTCGCATCGGCCGACCAGCCCGTTTCCTTCGCCTGCCAGGTCACTCGGACTGCCCGTCAAGGAGACGCCCGACTTGCCCTGGGACGTTCCCGAGACATGGGCCGTCGTCGATGCCTTCGGCGCCAAACCTAACGGAGAAGGGGACTCTTCCGCGGCCGTTCAGCAAGCCATTGATTCGGGCGCAACCACGGTGTTCTTTCCCGGCAGCTATGTTCTGAAGTCGACGGTGACGGTTCGCGGCAACGTGCGACGACTCATCGGAACAGGCAACTGGATCAACTACGGAAGCGACGCCAATCCGGAATTCCGTGTGGTCGACGGCAAGTCGCCCGTCGTGGCGTTTGAACATTTTCAGAGCATTGGCGATGATTATCCCGGCATCGAGGTGGCGACCAATCGCACCGTGGTGCTGCGAAGCACAGGCGCGAAGGTCAACTTCAAGGGTAAGGGAGATGTCTTCCTGGAGGACTTCGGCACGCACGATTTGCAGCTCAACCCAGGCCAGAACGTCTGGGCGAGGCAACTGAACGTCGAGAACCAGGGCACACACGTCGTGAACAACGGCGCGGCGCTCTGGATCCTAGGCTACAAGACCGAACGCGGCGGAACACTCATCGACACGCGGGGCGGTGGCCGGACCGAGGTTTTCGGCAACTTCAGTTACACGACCACCGCGGGCGGCTTGGGCCCCATGTTCGTCAATGCCGACTCCTCGGTGTTCGTGTTCTTCAACGAGGTCTGCTATAGCGGCGATCCCTTCCGCACGCTCATCCGAGAGACGCGCGGCGGGGCGACCAAGGAGATCGCGTCCGGCCAGGGCGGCATCGCCCCGTACATCGGCTACGGCGGGAACCGGGATCGCGAAGCCGCAACGCCGGCGGATAGCGACCAAGACGAGCGCGGGACGAGATGATGCGCGCTGCTCGAAACACCGTCCCGCTGATTACGGCAATCGCGGGCACCACGCGCCTGATGGCACCCGAACGAAAGGACAACATCGATGTTCAACGCATTCATGGTATCGTTGGTGCTCACCGCGCCGGCTAATGCTTGGGAGAAGTCGAGTTCCATCCCCGTTCGCGCGATCGTGGCCCCGGCCGTCGCCGACAAGACGTGGCCCATGCCCCCAGACCATGTAGATCTCTCCGGTTTGCTGAGTGAGCGGATCCGCGCCCATACGTTTGGGCGAATCCTCCGTATCGACGAAGATGCCCTGCTGGCGGGCTTTCGCGAGCGTCCCGGCTCTCACCCGTGGATCGGCGAACACGTCGGCAAATGGCTGCACGCAGCGTCCCTGCTCTGGCTATCGTCGCAAGATCGGGACTTGCGGGAGAAGATTACGCGTGTTGCCAAGGGGCTGATCGCAACCCAAACCAACGATGGATATTTGGGCACCTACGTGCCCGAGAAGCGGCTCGGTCTCTATCCGGGAGAGGCGTGGGATGGAACCAGTTGGCACGACTCCGACTGGGACGTCTGGGTGCATAAGTACTGTCTGCTCGGGTTGTTGTCCTACTATGGAATCTCGGGTGATGAGGATGCCCTCACCGCGTGCAAGCGCGCCGGGGATCTCTTGGCTTCGACATTTCCCCGTAAGCGCAGTATCCTCAAGGCCGGAACGCACGTCGGTATGGCCCCAACCTCGCTTCTCGAGCCAATCGTATTGCTGTATCGGGCGACGGGTGAGAAGAAGTATCTCGACTTCGCCCGGTACGTTGTCAGCTCATGGGACGAACCCGGCGGGCCACAAGTCCTCTCGGCGATGCTTGGGAAGAAAACCGTGTTGGCCGTCGGCAATCGCAAGGCCTACGAGATGCTCTCAGACTATGTCGGCCTTTGTGAACTCTACCGCGCGACGGGACAATCAGAATTCTTTAAGGCGGCGCGATATGCCTGGGAAGATATAGAGGCAAAGAGACTCTACATAACCGGCGGTTCCAGTGCCGGCGAGCACTTTCAGCCAGACGGCCATCTCCTCAATGATGAGAATGCGCACATTCAGGAGATGTGTGTCACCACCACGTGGACACAGCTTTGCTGGCAACTCTTCCGTTTGACTGGCGAGGAGAAGTACGCGGCGGCGCTCGAGCAAGTTCTTTTCAACGAGACGCTGGGCGCGCAGAAACCAGATGGCTCAGGCTTCTCTTACTTCACGCCACTCGAGGGGCAGAAGCCCTTTCGCCCGGATTATCCTGAAAATCGCGACATGGACTGCTGCAACTCCTCGGGGCCCCGTGCCCTCGGTCTTGCGCCGACATTTCTCGCAACGATGGACGCCGACGGTCTGAGTGTCAACACGTTCGCCCCGGCGTGCTGGCGCGTGACTATTCGCAGCGTGCCGGTGGCCGTAACATTGAAAAGCCGATTCCCCAGTGACGGCGTCGGCACCATTGAAATAGACCCGCGGCGTGATGTCGCTTTCACTCTGGCCGTCCGCGTTCCCCGGTGGACGGCGAATCCCAAAGTATCGATTGCCAACGAGACCTTCCAGCCTGAGCCGGGCACGTATTTGAAGATCAAGCGCTCATGGCGCCGGGGAGACGTCGTGAGGTTCTCCTTCCCGTTCGTTCCACGGGTCCACGTCGGCTCCGGTTCCAACGAGGGTCGCGTGGCCATTATCGCGGGGCCCCTCGTTCTTACGCTCGACCGGGCAGACAACCCCTCGGTCAGAATCCCGAAGTGCGTTGCGTTGCGAGGCTTATCGGCCGAAGACTGCGAGTTCGAGAGCAAGCCGGCAAAGGGCAGACGCTCCTGGCAAGATGAGACACTCTGGGCCTGCAACGCGCGCGATCTCACGGCTCCTGCACAAGGGAAGCAGACGGAGTGCCGTGTATTGCTTCGTCCCTTTCTTGATGCGGGCTCCTGGGACTCCACCCGGTACGCAGTCTGGCTGCTGGAGCCCGGCGCCGTCTTGAATGGTGGCGCCATCGGCCCATTCGCATTCGGGCAAGAGTCCTACAGTGGCGAGGGTAATGTGAACGGCAGCATTGCCGATGGGGACTCCACCACTTTTCGCGTTACCTATGACGGAAAGCCACAGGAGGAGGCCTACTTCGGCGTTGCCGTCGAGAAACCCGTCAGCATTTGTCGCGCTGTATACGTGGCAGGAAAGACCTTTCACGACGGCGGCTGGTTCGATACCGCCGACGGCAAGCCAAAGTTCCAGGTCAAAAAGACGCACGACGGTCCCTGGGTCGATGTCGCTGTCTTTGAAGATTATCCCACGGCGACGGCCGCCGATCCCAAGGGAATCCAGAGTGGCGATCGCTTCACCGTGAGATTCGAGCCTGTCCAGGCCAATGCGATTCGCATTATCGGCAAACCCGCATCCGGCGACGACCCGGCTCAGGCCTTTGCGTCGTGTGCAGAGCTGGCGGCATTTGAGGAGTAATGCAGTTGTTCTCCAACCTATTCACATGGGAAATCTCAGCTCCTGAATCTAAAGGAGGACTGATCCGATGAAACGGCTACCAAACCGGCGAGACTTTCTTAAGGAAATGGCGGCGATCACCTGCGCCGTAGGTGCCCTGCGAGCGGCCGAGGGGATGGCTACCGACGCAGTCTCCGGCGAGCTTCCCGGTATCAAGTTGGGAAAGCTCGAAGTCTCTCGGCTGATCCTCGGCAGCAACCCTTTCTACGGGTTTGACCACGGCAACCCTCAGGCATCGAACAAGGAGATGCGCGAGTACTACACCGACGACCGCATCATGCAAGTGATGGATGAAGCGGCACGGCAGGGGATCACCGCTGTCTGGTCGCCGCCCTACGACAACTGGACTCGGTTGTGGAAGAACTACCGCCGGAAGGGCGGGAAGTTGAGAATCTGGATCGGACAGCCCGACTACGGAAATATGGCTCATCCGAGTAAAGCGTACTTCGTCTTGTGAATGCCGAGGATCTTGAGTCT
>CAZUAM010000355.1:0-7647 GCA_964618095.1 uncultured Planctomycetaceae bacterium
ATTCCCCGCCGCTCATGCCCCAGCAATCCTCGGTTTATGAATAATCCGGGTTAGGTGGCAGGACCTGGACCTGCCGTTTGAAGGCACAGTTGAAGTCGTTCCCTTCCTCGCGGAAGAGGCGACTCCGATTGTGCCTTTTTTTGTTGGTTAGGCAGAAAACGTCGATCGCGCCAATTCCGTTTCTGCCTTCCGATGTTTTCTGGCGGGGACGAGAAACACGTCCTCCGGAAAGTAGTTCAGCCCGCAACCGAGACCAAGTGACAACCGCACGGTCTCACACCTAGCTTCTAATAGGAGACACCGACATGTCGACCAATAGCGCAACTCTGGAACGCGTGGGCACGACCCTGCTCACTGAGGTCCAGTCGCTTGCCCAGGCCATAGAGTCCGGGAACCTGTCTGCCCGGGCGCATCTCGATGCGCTTCACGGCGAAGACCGCCAGGTGCTGGCGGAAATCCACCAGATGCTCGACGCCTTCGTGGGCCCGATCAACGTCACCGCCGAGTACGTGGACCGGATCTCCAAGGGCGACATCCCGGAGAAGATCACCGACGACTACAACGGTGACTTCAACGAGATCAAGAACAACCTCAACCAGTGCGTGGACGTGATGAACGGCCTGCTGGAGGAGACGGACAATCTCGTCCAGGCGGCGCAAGTGGGGATGCTCGATGCGCGTGGGGACGCTGAGAAGTTTGCCGGCGGTTGGGGCAAGCTTGTCGCCGGCGTGAACAAGCTCCTGGATGCCGTCGTCGATCCACTGAACGCTGCGACAGCCGCGCTTCAGGCGATGGCCGACAGGGACTTCACGAAGCCCGTGGCGGGTGACTACGCGGGTGAGTTCGCCGCACTGAAGGACAACATCAACGCGGTGGTACGGAACGTCAGCGACGCGATGGGGCAAATCACCGAGAGCGCGGCCCAGTTCAACGAGGGCTCGCGGGTGATCGCCGAGAGTTCGCAGACGCTGGCCTCCGGGGCCCAGGAGCAGAGCTCCAGCGTGGAGCAGGTCACCGCGTCGGTTGAGGAGCTCAGCCGCTCGGTCGAGGGCGTGAAGGAGAACTCCCACGAGGCCGACAAGGTCTCCAAGGAGACCAGCCAGTTGGCCGAGCAAGGCGGCCAGGCGGTGCGTAAATCGGCCGAGGCCATGGAACAGATCAAGACCAGCTCGGACCAGATCGCCGAGATCATCCAGGTGATCGCAAATATCGCCAGCCAGACGAACCTGTTGGCGCTGAACGCGGCCATCGAGGCGGCCCGGGCCGGCGAGCACGGCATGGGATTCGCCGTGGTGGCCGACGAGGTCCGCAAGCTGGCCGAACGGTCCAACCAGGCGGCCGGCGAGATCACCTCGCTGATTAAGGAGTCGAGCGGCCGGGTCCAGGAGGGTGCCCAGCTCAGCCAGGAGACCGAGGAGTCGCTGAAGAAGATCGTCGGGGGCGTGGAGGGCACCGCCGCCAAGATCGGCGAGATCGCCACGGCCACGGTCCAGCAGGCCAGCAACGCCGAGGAGGTCTCCAAGGCCATCCAGGGCATTGCGGAGGTGACCGAGCAAGCTGCCGCCGGAAGCGAACAAATGGCCTCCAGCAGCGAGCAGTTGGGTGCCCAGGCGGCCGCCCTGAAGGAGTTGGTGAGCCGGTTCAAGACTGATACCAACGGCCAGGCGGCCAGTCGTAGGGCCCCGGCCGAGACGCCGGCGGCGCGGAAGGCCGCGGCCGCCGCGGTGTAGGGCTCCCCACGGGAGGCAGAGGGTGGCCTCGGCATGTCGAGGCCGCCCTTTCCTCCGTTCGGCACGCACCTTGTACCAGGAGACAGGTACCGGCGTAATCCCACGTCCACTACCACAAACACAATATCGGAGGAATGTCATGTCCACAGCCACACCAGAAGCGCCGGCACAAGACCAAGCCATATCGGTGGGCGCGCAAACCGGTCTTGCGGCCACGGCCGACTCGATGCAGTTGATCAGCTTCATGCTGGGTGAGGAAACCTACGGGATCGAGATCACCAAGATCCGCGAGATCATCCGGGTGGGTCAGATCACCCAGGTCCCCGAAACACCCCGCTACATCAAGGGGCTGATCAATCTCCGCAGCACGGTCATCCCGGTGATCGACCTGAGGACCCGGTTCGGATTGTCCGAGGGAGAGTTGACCGATGAGAGCCGGATCATGGTGCTCAACGTGAGCGAGCGCATGATCGGGATCGTCGTCGACGCGGTCAGCGAGGTGCTGCGCATATCGGGCGATCAGATCTCCGAGGCGCCGCCCACGGTGGCCAGCCAGGGCAACGAGTACATGATCGGACTGGTCCGGCTGGAGGAACAGTTGTTGATCCTCCTGGACGTGGACAAGCTCTTCGGGAAGGAAGGGCTTGCCGAAATGGACCAGGCTGCCAGCGCCGCCGGCGCGATTTAGTTTCCGTTGCGGAAAGCGGTTGGCGTTCGGTCCCTTCTCCCTTTGGGAGAGGGTTAGACAGTTACCAATGAAATCTTGCGCAAAACGGCAAGAAAAGTGCGCGAAAACGGCTGGTGATGCGCAAAAAACCCCCTTTCCCCAGGAGGAAAAAAGGGACGAAGTTTTCCCGTTAGGCCGGAGGAGGGCCATTGGCCCGCAGCTTTTGGGCTGCAAATGTTGTTGATCAAGAATTCCGGCGTTTGTAGTGTTCCCCATGTACGGGGTGTTGTCATGTATCGAGTATGAAACGTCGCGAATCAGTTGGCAACCCATCGTGTATGGTTCCGGCTTGTCCGGGTTAGGGTCAGGGCGGATGGCTCATGAGGCTGTTTTGTCGAGGCTTTCCTTTCGGAGGGTCCGGCTCCCCTCACCCCCAGCCCCTCTCCCAAAAGGAGCGGGGAGTTTTCCGCAACAGAAACGATCTAGGAGAAATGACATGTCAGAACATGAACGACCCAAGGGCGATGAGACGTTCCAGCAGAAGCTGGAGCGGCTCCGGCTGAGGATCGACCTGCTGCCGACCGAACAACGTCCCCACCTGTTGGAATTGGCCGACGTCGTCCAGCGGCAGCATCGCCGTATGCACCAGCAAGGAGGGCAGCAAGGCAATGCCGCTGACTGAGTCGACGCAGGTCGTCCAGCCGGTCGTCGTCCCGGTCGGCCCGCTGGAGCAGGTGAGTGACGCCCAGTTGTCGCGGTACGCCGAGCTGATCTACCGGCGTACGGGGATCCACGTGTCGCCGCAGAAGAAGACACTGTTGTCGAACCGGGTGCGGCGGCGGCTGCGAGAGACGGGCATCCAGGGGTTCGAGCAGTACTACAAGCACCTGAAGCGGCTGCGCCCAGAGCACCCGGAGTGGGACGCCTTCTTGCAGGAGATCACCACGCACGAGACGTACCTGTTCCGCGATGAGGGCCACTGGGATTGGTTCCGGAACGTCTACTTGCCGCAACTGGCCGCCGAGGCACGCTCCGGCAGCCGGCAGCGGCGACTGAGGATTTGGTCGGCGGCGTGCAGCACCGGCGACGAGCCGCTCAGCGCCGCCTGCTGCATCGCCGACTCGCTGACCAACTATAAACAGTGGACGATACGCATCCTGGGCACGGACATCGGGATCGGGGCCCTCCAGCAGGCCCGCGATGCCGCGTTCGGCCAGCGCGCCATGCGGCTCGTACCTGCGGCGTACAAGCAGCGGTTTTTCAGCAAAGCCACCGGCGCCAACGTGTGGCAGGCCAGGCCGGTGCTGACCGAGATGGTCACGTTCCACCAGCACAACCTGCTGGACCCGCTTCGCAAGATGCCGTTTGACCTGGTGCTCGTGAAAAACGTGCTGATCTACTTCGACCGGGCTTCCAAACGCCGGGTGATGGACAACGTGCGGTCGGTCATCCGCCCTGGGGGCCTGCTCGTGGCAGGCGCCGCCGAAGGGATCGGCGAGCTGGTCAAGAATTTCGTGCGGATCCAGCCCTGGCTGCACCAACGGCCACTGTCGTAGAAGGAACCGACGATGAGTGACTCGCAGCAAGACGGCCAGAACGACCTGCTCGAAAGCCTGCTGGGCGACTTCCTCGACGAGTCCGACCAACTGCTCACCCAGCTCAACGAGAACCTGCTCCAGTTGGACGAGTGGGTCCGCGCGCTGGGCGAGGACCACCACGAGCCTTGCAACGCCGAGCTGCTCAACGAGATGTTCCGCGCGGCCCACAGCATCAAGGGGCTGTCGGGCATGATGGGACTAAGCGACATCAACGCCCTGACCCACAAGATCGAGAACGTCTTCGACGCCGCGCGCAACAATCAGCTTACGATCAACCGGGACGTGGTGGACCTGGTGTTCATGGGCGTCGATCAGTTGACGGCCCTGGTCGAACTGCTCAAAAATCCGGATGCTGAACCGTTCGATTGCGACGCAGTCCTGGAGGGCATCCGGCAGTTACTCCGCTCGGCCGGCGCAGAGCGGAAACAGAGCTCGCAGGCGGACGCGGAGAAGGTGCTGTCGGGCACGCCAAGCGAAACCAGCCCCGAGATTCCCGATCCCTTTGAGAACCTCAACGACGAGGAAGACATCTCGGAGAAGTACGTTTCGATCTTCATCGACGAGACCGAAACGGCCCTGGACGAGCTGAGCGAAACCTTGCTTGCCCTCGAAGATGGAGGAGATCCCAAGGACCTGAACAAGCTCCTGGTGACCTCACACAAGATCAAGGGATCGGCCGCCTCGATCGGGTTGAACCGCGCCGCCAGGCTGGCGCATCTCATGGAAGATCTGCTCCAGAGCCTCGTGGAGGCCGACGGCGTGCTGTCGCTTGAGGCCACCGACGCTCTGCTCGCCTGCACCGACGCGCTGCGGCAGTTTGTGAGCCAGTTACGGGAAGGCAGCTCGGAGTCGGACCACTTCAGCGAAGCGGCCCGAAAGCTGCTCGCCAGCGGCTCGCCGGCGCCCGGCTCCGCGGCTCCCGCCGGCATGAGCCTGGTCGGGCGTCTGGATAGCGTGGTTGCCGACATACGCAAGGGCGTGGAAGCGGCCGAAGTGCAGAGGCTTTCTACCGAGACGGGAATCGCGGCCGGCACGATTGAGCAGGTCCGCACCGGGGAGAACGTGGAGCTTGCCACGTGGAAGCTCCTGGCCGCCCATTTTGACCGCCCCGACGGGGCCGACGACGCGGGCGACGGGGACAACGTCCCCAAGGCGGACGGCGATCGGGCAGACCCGGAGCAGGGCCGGTCCCTGGGCCGCACGACCTTCGCCGGCGAGGTGCGGTTCGAGCCCGATTTGCCGATGGCCGGGCTCAAGGCCGTGCTGATTCACGAGAAACTCGCCAGGCTGGGCGACGTATGCTATTGCCAGCCGCCTGCCGACAAACTCGAAGACCTCGACCGGCTCGATTCGTTTTGCTTCCGGCTGGCTTCCGACCAGTCGCAGGAACGAATCGCCGAACAACTCCGCGTTACGGGTGTGCAGGCGGCCACGGTCGAGCCGCTTGCCGGCGATCCGGCCGATTCGTCGTCCGACACCGAGCCCGGCGGCTCCGCCTCCGAAGAAGCAGCCGCGCGCCCATTCGGTGGGACAAGGCTTTGCCCCACCGATGGGATGCCCGCCGCCCGGCAAGCGGCCGAGACGAGCACCGACGCGGAATCGCGCGCCACACGTCCAAGCGCGGAAGCTGAAGCCGCGGAAACGAAGCAGGCGGATCGCGCAGGGCCGACAAAGAAGGCGGTTGCGGAAAAGCCTTCCCGGGATGCCAAGCAACGCGCGGCAGAAAGCGCCGCCCGGCCGACCGAAACCGTCCGCGTGGACATCGAGCGATTGGACGAACTGATGAACCTCGCCGGCCAGTTGGTCATCAACAAGGCGCAGTTCTCGCAAATCGGCGAGAAACTGAAGGCCACGCTCAGTGGCAAGCAGTCGGCGCAGTCACTGAACCGCGCGCTGGGCGAATTGGACAAGATGTCCGGCGCAGGCGGGCTGCGCGTCGACGGGAATCATCTCCAGGCGCAGGTGCAGCACTTCCACGCTCAGGCACGGCGAATCCAGAACGAGCTGGAAGCCGTTCGCAACGAAGTGCAAGCCGTCAGCGAGGCACGCAACTCGGTCAAGGACCTCCTGGAGACCATTCACCAGTTCGACCGGGTCAGTAACGGAATCCAGCAGGCCGTGATGGATACCCGCATGGTGCCGATCGGCCCGCTGTTCACTCGATTCAACCGGGTGGTTCGTGATATTGCCCGTGAAAAAGGCAAGGACATCCGGCTGGAGATCCGGGGCGAAAAGACCGAGCTGGACAAGCGGATGATCGACGAGCTGTCGGATCCCCTGATCCACATGGTCCGCAATTCGGCCGACCACGGCATCCAGCCACCCGAGGCGCGAGAGGCGGCCGGAAAGCCTCGCCGGGGAACCGTCACCTTGGAGGCGTTCCACCGCGGCAACAGCATCGTCGTCCGGGTCAGCGTCGGTCAAGACCGCCTGAGCACGGTGCATGGGCAGCAAATGGCGATGGTGCGCGGACGGGTGATCTCTCTGGTGAAGCTCGGCGATACGCTCAGCTTCCATCGTACCAGCCGGGGTGCCGAGGCGTCCCCATCCCAGGAAACCACCCTGGTGATCGTCGGCGTATTGTGCCACTTACCGAAAGCGCCCGTGTTGTATCCGTATTCCCGCAATACTTGAGCCATCGTCGTCGCCGAGCGGGGAATCGCGCCGACGTATCCGTCCCAGTCGCTGGCGAACTCCGAGATCATGCCGTAACCCACCTTCTGGTGATTGCGTCCTGTCAGCAAAGACGCGCGGGTTGGCGAGCAAATCCCCACCGTGTGGAAGGCGTTGAACGTAACGCCTTCTTTCGCCAGCCGATCCGTGGTCGGCATGTGGACCGGACCGCCGAAGCAGGCGGGATTACTGAAGACCGCGTCATCGGTCATGAAGATCACGATGTTCGGAGAGTCTTTGAGAAGCCGTCGCGGCTCGACTCGCCACTGATGCTTCGATTCTTGCAAGGTCCGACCAGCGACACTTGCCGAAGGCGTTTCCGGAAACGGCAAAAACCTCTTGGGCCGGAACTGGAACGGTAAGGCAACCAGTAAGAATCGCGAATACGACCACCAGCGACACCTGCTTGGAATGCAATTCCTCGCGCAAGTTCATTTCACCTGATTACGTCGAGGTCCATAACAGCAGGCGGTACGCCATTGGGCTCGAAGGCGCAAAGAAGCACATACTCGGCGGTCACGAAACGTATCGGGGGTTGCATATCACGGTCGAGCGGCAGATCGCCGAAGACGACTGGGTGGTAACTCAAATCGCAGCACGTGGCACGCAGCTCGTGGCTGGGGATGAGGCCGACAGGCAAGGCTGTTGAATTCACATGCGTTAATGTGGACAAGATTGTCGGGGGGCGCATCGTAGAACTTGGGGGAGCGGCCAACATGCTGGAGCCTCTGCTGGTAATCGGGGCCATGCGAGTGGTTGGTCCATAATCTGGACAACTGAAGAACCGACAAAGGTTGGGGAACGCGGCTCGCGTCGCAGGGGAGGATTCTTGTTGCCTTTTGAGAAACCCGCATCATTTGATTGCCTCCTCGCTGGAACTCGTATTCGACCGTCTCTGTCTTGACTTTGAATCCGAGGCGTCGCAGTGACTTCGTGACGGGGAGTACGTTGCTCTTGCCGCTGAGCTTGTATCACCCCA
>CAZUAM010000356.1:0-7613 GCA_964618095.1 uncultured Planctomycetaceae bacterium
CCAGACTTGCCGGTTTACCCAGGGCAACACGGCCGACACGGCCGTGGCACACTTACGAATAATCCGGGCTAGACAATTCGCCCTCCGCTGGACATCTATCAGTTGATCATTCAGGATTCAGCATTCAGCATTCCCTACGCCGTTCTCTGGTCGGGATACTTGAGGCGTCCGTGGTAGATGGCCGTGAGCGACTTGACCATGCTGCGTTCGATGGTGCGGAGTTCTCGCAGGGTCAGGCCGCTTTCGTCGAACTGGCCGCCGTGCAGGCGGCGTTCGACGACTTCGCGTACCAGGCTTTCGATGCGTGCCGGGGTGGGATCGACCAGCGTACGACTGGCACTCTCCACGTTATCGGCCAGCATCAGCACGGCGGCTTCCTTGGTCTGGGGTCTGGGACCGGGATAGCGGTAGGTGCTCTCGTCGACGTCGCCACCGTTGGGATCCGACCGCTTCTGCTCACTCGCCCGCTCGTAGAAAAAACCCACCCGCGTGGTGCCGTGATGCTGTTCGATCAGATCAATGATCGGCTGGGGCAGGTGGTGCTGGCGTGCCAGGTCGGCACCATCCTTGATGTGGGCGACGATAATCAAGCTGCTCATGGCCGGCACCAGGGCTTCGTGGCGGTTGTCCTCCGGGCCCTGGTTCTCGGCGTAGTAGCCCGGCTTGAGCATCTTGCCGATGTCGTGGAAATAGGCCCCCACGCGGACCAGCAGTCCCCGGGCGCCGATGCTTTCGGCAGCGGCCTCGCCGATCGATCCGACGGTCACCGAGTGGTTGTAGGTGCTGGGTGCCCGGCGGACGAGTTCCTGCAAGAGCGGATGGGAAACGTCGCCCAACTCCAGCAGGCTGAGGTCCGTGAGCACGCCGAAGAGGCGTTCGACGAAGGGCAACAATCCGGTCATCAGGAAGCCGGCCGCCAGCGCCCACAGGCCGTTGTAGGCGGCGCCTTGGAGCAGTTCCCGATCGAGCGCCTGGTTGTCGATGACGCCCAAGCCGGCGGTCAGCAGCGCGGCGACGCCTCCGGCGAACAGTCCCACGTAGATCAGCTTGCTGCGGCTGCGGATGCGTCCCAAACTCAAGTTGGCGGTGGTGCTCACGCCCATCAACAGCACGAACTTGCAGAGACCGTGTTCGACGGCCATCGCCAGGACCAGCGCCAGCACCCCACAGAGCAGCACGGCCAACTCCTGGCGATAGACGATGGCCATGGTCATGCCGAAGAGCATCAGGGGGACGATCTCCGCCCGCCAGCGCCCGACGGGAGCCCAGCGGGAAACTGCCACGGTGATCACGGCCAGGGCCAAGATCACGCTCAAGCGCGTCAAGCTGGCCAAAGGGCCGCGCTGGCGGTAGCGCATATAAATCCCGCAGAGGACAAACATCACGAAGATCATGGCCACTACCACCGCGGCCCGCGTGAGCCGCTGGCCTGTGGTAGGTCCGGCGGGTGGCTCTCCGGATTCTGATCCAGGCGCGCTGACCTTCTGCGCATCTGCCCGTCGCCCTTGCCCGGCCGGAGGATTCCACGCCCGAATCAGCACCCCCATGATCACCGCCGCCAGCAAGGCCAGCCCGATCCGCCCCAACACGTCACGGCGGCGCAGACTGGCCCAGGCGCGTTCCCACTGCCCGGGAAGCAACTCCAGGGCGGCCACGCGTTCGGACCGGGTACGTTTTTGACCGCTGGCGGCCATGTGATGCGTTGCGGGGCTTAGCGCCGCTTCTTGGGTTGGCGTTCGTAGGCGTTGACGATCTCTTGAACCAAAGGATGTCGGACGATGTCGGCCCGGGTCAACTTCACGGCAGCAATCCTCTCCAGTCTACGCAATCGTTCCAGCCCGTCCACCAACCCGCTCTTGCAATGGGGAGGCAGGTCGGTCTGCGTGGTGTCGCCGGAGACCACGATCTTCGATCCGGCGCCCATCCGTGTCAAGAACATCTTCATTTGCGCGACGGTCGTGTTCTGGGCTTCATCCAGGATGATGAAGGCCTCGTCGAGCGTCCGCCCCCGCATGTAGGCCAAGGGAATCACCTCGATCAGGTCCGCTTCCTTGTAACTCTGGATCAGCTCGTGATCCATCATCTCGCGCAGCGCATCCATCAGCGGCCGCAAATAAGGATTGATCTTGGCCTGCAAATCACCCGGCAGATACCCCAGGCTTTCCCCCGCCTCCACCGCCGGGCGGACCAGCACGACCTTGCGGAGCGTCTGGGCCTTCAGCGCAGCGACGGCCATGGCCACCGCCAGGTAGGTCTTGCCGGTCCCGGCCGGGCCGGAGCAAAGGACCACGTCGTTTTCGCGGATGGCCTCCAAATACCGGGCCTGCCCGGGGCTCCGCGGCCGGATCTGCCGTCCGGCCCTGAAGACCTCCAGCGGCGGAGGCTCGGCAGACGACTCGCCGTCCTGGACGGAGGCCAACACCCGGCTGACGTCTTCGGGGGCCAGCGTGCCGTGGCGATGGGCGTAGGCCTGAAGCTGTTCCAGGACCTCGGTGGCGGAGGCTACCGCCTGCTGCTCTCCCTCGATGTAAATCCGCCCGTCGCGAGCCGAGATCCGCACCCCCAGCGCATCACGGATTCTCCGCAGGTGCTGGTCACAGGCGCCGAACAGCGTCAGCAGTGCCTTGGAACTGACAACCGAAATGGCTGTTTCAATCATTAAGATCCACGGCCGCACCCCGCGGGGCACTACCCAACAAACAACCAGGAGCTTGCTTAATCATTCAGTATACGCGAGTCTAGCTCGGAAAGGCCAGCGAGCGCCGCCGGGCTGCTCTAACACGTTGCCCAATCAAGACTTGCTAACATTCCTAAATCACCGGCCACTGCCCCAAAACCCCGCCGCCGATCCACGGCTCAGAAGTCCTCCAGCTTCCCAATATACGTATGGCAATAGGGACAGATGTGGGTGGCTGCCAGGATCAGTTGGTTGCACTTCTCGCAACTCTTCAAGGGCGGCCCGCCACCATCGGTCTCAGATGCCGGCAAGGGCTCGACTGGATCGGTCGCCTCTTGGGCTGCGCCCTCCCGGGCGGGACCCGATTTGGGAGGCCCCAGGATGCTCATAATTGCGTCTTCGGACAGCTCGCTCTGGGGACTCTTGGGGACGTGCACTCGGGCCTTGCACGTTGGACACAGACCGATCTTCCCGGCAAGACTGTCCTTGACGTTCAGAATATGCCCGTTGGGGCAAACCACCCGTATCGACATCGTACTGCTCTCTCCGAACTCCCCCCACGACTCGGACGTCTGTTGCGATGCCTCTCAGCCTGGTATTGACCTTCTCGTTCCAACTCCTTATCTCTAGCAGCTTGCCCTTGAAGAATCCAAATCTGCGCAACACCCGACGGACAATGCGGTCCCGCTAGTCCGCCGCGCCAGAAGTCTTCTGCCATAGCCGGAGGTCAACGGCCTCCGGTCCGGAAGGCGTTGCCTTCCGGCTATTGTGGTGTTTTCATGGAAAGGGACTTCCGCCGCGGTGTACTAGCTAGGGCCCAGAATACCGGCCCGACCACTCCCCTTATCATACCTCATCATAGTCAACCGAGGAGGACTTGAATAGTTCTTTTCCCAGCCCGAAGAGAATTCCTCGGCACCCCTCTTGGGGGGAAACCGGTCAGCTTCCGGCAGCCCGGTTTATCCTCCCACCAGGCCCACTGCCCAACAGAACCAGGCCACCGGGGCGGCCAGCAGGACGGAGTCCAGCAGGTCCAGCACGCCGCCCAGCCCGGGCAACCAGCCGCTAGAGTCCTTGCGGCCCACGTCCCGCTTCATCAGCGACTCGGCCAGATCGCCCAACATCCCGGCGGTGCCCACCAGCAGCCCGAACAGAACCGCTCTCCACCAGGATCCGGGCTGCGCACTTGCCCCATTGAGCAGCGGGACCAGCCAATGGAACGTCGCCCACGATGCAAAGCAGGCAAACGCCAGGGCGCCGATCGCCCCTTCGACGGTCTTGCCCGGGCTGAGCACGGGGGCCATCTGGTGGCGGCCAATCAGCCGGCCGACCGTATATGCGCCAATGTCGGCCGTCTTGACGACGATCAGCAACGAGGCCAGTGCCCCGACGCCCCAGGCCATCCGCAATTGAACCGCCAAGCCGAGCATCACCCCGATGTAGACCAGGGCGAAGACGGCCGCCGCGATGTTCGCCGTCACGCCGCCCGGTCTCTCGTACCGGCGGATTTCGCCTATGAAGACCAACAGCACGCCAACGGCCAGGGCAAACAACGGCCACATCCAGAGGACGCTGGGAAGTTCCCACGGCGAGATCGCCCATTGCAGCGGCAACCCCTTGGCGAGCTGCCAACAGAGCGGCACCCAATTGCTGGCGACCAGCAGCAAATTGCCGCAGTAGACGGGCCAGGACAACGGGCGCAATCCACCGGCTGCCGCCAGGGACAGCAGTTCCTTGCTGGCGGCCACCGCGAAGACGATCGCCACGGGCAACAGCCAGATCCCGGTCGGCGTTGCCGGGTAACGGATCTGGGCTAGATGGTCCAGCCAAGCCACGCCAACCAGGATCACCACAATCAGGGTTCCCAGCACTAGTCGCCAGCGGAGCATGATGATCCTGCCGAAGTCCTGACTTGGCGGGGGAGCAATGCGGTATCACTCTTCATCGAAGCCGATTATGGTACCACGTCGCCGGCCTTTTTTCTATGCGGCCACCCGCATGGCACGTCCGGGCCGCGATTGCACCAGCTCCAAAATCAGGTTCGCCACCTCGGCGGCGGCGTTGGGCCGGGCCAGGCGACGCATGGCGGCCGACATTCGGGCTCGCCGGTGCGGATCGCCGAGAAGCCCCCGCATCGCGTCTGCCAGGTGATTGTCCAGCCGGCCCGCCAGTCTGCGCTCGTCCAGTGTGACCGATCCACCCGCCTTGGTGAACACCTCCGCGTTGCGGCGTTGATGGTCGTCTGTGGCGTCGGGGTAGGGCAACAAGACGGTGGGCACGGCGGCGGCGGACAGTTCGGCCAGTGTGGTGCCGCCGGCGCGGCAGACGGCCAGGTCGCTTGCGGCCAACGCCTCCGGCAGCGGGGCAATAAAGCCTGCCACCTGCGCCTCCAGTCCCAGTTTCCGATAGAGCTCCCGCGTCGCCTCCAGCTCCGCCTCACCCGACTGGTGGATGACCTTCCAGCCCGCCAACTTCCCGCCGGCCTTGTACAGCGCCCGGGGCACGTTCTGATTGATCGATCGGGCGCCGTTGCTGCCGCCGAGGATGATGAGCTGCCGCCGGGGCCCATCGGCGCGCGAGCCGCCGAACCCGTCGCGGATGGGCGTACCGGTCACACGTACCGGGCATCGGCACCGCAGGTTCGCTCGCGTCTGTGCCAGCCCGGCACAAACCAGCACGGCGGAACGGGCCAGCCATTGGGTAGCCCGGCCGGGTACGGCGTTTTGTTCCAACAGCACCAGCGGCAGGTTGCGTCGACTCGCCGCCCGGGCCATGGGCACGCTCGCGTATCCGCCCAGTCCCACCACGGCGGCCACGCGGTGTTCGTCCAGGAACCGTCCGGCCGCCAGGTAGCCGGCCAGGTTTTCCACCACGAACGAAAACGCCTCGCGTGCCCCTTTCGGCAGCCTCCGGCAGGGCAACGCAAGGTACTCGAACCCCGCGGCGGCCACCTGCCGGCGTTCGAACTGCTTCCCGCTGCCGACGAAGCTGATCCGCACCCTGGGAATCTCGCCGACCAGCCGGCCGGCCACCGCCAGCCCGGGAAACAGGTGCCCGCCGGTTCCACCACCGGAAAAGACGAGATGCAGTGGACCGCTTGTCATCGATTTTGTGGGGCTCGGAGATTCTGTGGGGCTCGGAGATTCTGTGGGGCTCGGATTGCGAAGCGGCAAGCCGCCATAAAGCCGCGACCGCCGGTCGCGCCCGGAGAAACTCCGAGTGGTTTTCACGGTCCTTTGGCGCGACCGCCGGTCGCGGCTTTCTAAGTCGGACATCAGCACCGTATAGGACATCAACAGTCACCGCCGACCCAACGGTATTGGGGCTAGCGCCTCAACGTGGCCCTGGCAGCGGCGACGTTTGCCGGTTTGTTGGGCACGTCGTCTTTGACGCTCAGCTTCAACCCCGCTACGCCCAACAGCGCACACAGCGCCGAGGCGATCCAGAAGCGGACCACGATCTTGCCTTCCGCCCAGCCTCGAAGCTGGAAGTGGTGATGCAGCGGGGCACACAAGAATACGCGGCGGCGGCGCCACTTGTAGTAGCCCACCTGGAGCAGCACGCTGGCCGCCTCGACCACGAACACGCCGCCGACCACAAGCAACAACGGCTCCTGCCGGGTGACCACGGCCAGCATCCCCAGCAGCCCGCCCAGCGGCAAGGCGCCGGTGTCGCCCATAAAGACCTGGGCCGGGTGGCAGTTGAACCAAAGGAAGCCCAGCACACCGCCAATCATGCCGCCGGCCAATATCGTCATTTCCCCCGAGCCGGGGATCCGCGGGATGTTCAGATAGGCGGCCAGTTCGGCGTGGCCGCTGGCATAGGCCACCACGCTCATCGCGGCGGTGGCAAAGATCAGGCATCCGCCGGCCAGCCCGTCCAGGCCATCGGCCAGGTTCACTGCGTTCGAGGCCCCCACGATCACGGTCACCGCCAGGGGAATGAACCAGAGCCCCAGCGAAAGGCCGCTTCCGACCAGCGGCAGCCGCAATTGCAGCCCGTCCGGCAGCTCGGCGTGCTGCTGGTAAAGCAGCACGGCGACGACGGTCGCCGCGCCGAGTTGTGCGGCCATCTTGCTGCGGGCGGAGATGCCGTTGGCTCTGCCGCGGAGTTTGACCAGGTCGTCAACGGCCCCGATCAGTGCCAGGGCCCCGGTCAGCAGCAAGGCCAGCTGCAGGTAGCGGTTGCCCAGGTCTCCGAACAGAAGCGCGCCGGCGAGCAGTCCGGCCACAATGAACAGTCCGCCCATGGTGGGCGTAGATTCTTTGTCCCGATGGAGCCGCCGGACCTCCGGCGAGTCGCTCTTGATCGGCTCGCGGAAGCGGCGTCTCAGCCACCCGATCCATCGAGGCCCCAGCAGCACGGCCAGCAAGAACCCGCCCATCGCGGCCAGCGCGGCGCGGAAGGTGATCTTCCCCAACGCCGCCAACTCGCCCGAGAGGGCAGCGTCGGGCCACGCACAAGCCAGGCGATCCAGCAGCCAGAGAAGCATGAGAGGTAATGCTGAGTTCTGAATGCTGAATGCTGAATGTCGAATGCAGACCGACGAACAGGGTGCGGAGAGATTCTCCCGAATGAACCAGCTTGTGCCCTCCGGCATTCAGCATTCAGCATTCAGCATTCAGTATTCCCCATATCCCTGAGCGGCCGGGGACGGTGCTTGTCGCGCCGCCCCGGCGCTCAGTCTAAAGCTCCACCGCGAAGCACTTGCCGAAGCGGTCGACCCAGTTACCGCAGTTTCCGGCAAGTTGTTGCTCCTACCCAAGGAGGGAAGGGTAGCGTCGGGTTCCCGCAAATCCGACGCAAACGATGGAGCCCACGATTAGTTTGTCATCGGCCCGGCTGCACGCCGCGGCGAGTCGGACCGGTAGTTGTTTACTGTCCTTGTCTTCCGCGTTTCTGTGACTGAAGTTGCCTTCTTAATGGAGTTGTACGA
>CAZUAM010000357.1:0-7571 GCA_964618095.1 uncultured Planctomycetaceae bacterium
ACTCGTTTGCTGGCAAGAAGTTCTCTCGCGAATTCCAAGGGAACTTCGGTTTAGCCGGCGCGTCTACGCGGCGCCGTTTCCCGTTGCGTCTTGACCAACACCGGGCCGTCGGGGCTAAACAATACGATCATTACCCGAGCCCGCCTCAGATGGCCTCGATGTGCAGTCCCCGGCGGCGCCGTTCGCTCCGCCGGGTATCGTCGATGATCCCGGCTACTTCCTGGACGTTTTGGATGCCTCGCAATAGCAGCTCCGGATGGGTCCGGTCGCTGGAGGTGATGCAGATCGTGCCCACGCCCACGAAGCGTTCCAGAAGTCCCTGCTCGAAGGTGATGTCGTCCATGTCGATAACCTCGATCCGGTCGGTCACGCGGCGCAGGATTCCCGACTGATGGATGAAGCGCTGGTTGGTCAACTGGTACCGGACGATCCATTGGCGGTATTTCATTACGAAGAACTGGTACAGCCAGAGAAGTGCAAGCCCGACGAGCAGGACGAGCCACCACGTCCCGGAGCGGACCCGCCAAATCCAGATGCCCAGCAAGACGACCGTGATCAGTCCGCTGAGGGCCCCCGCCCTGACCATGGCCTTGGACGAATAGCGGCCCTGCCAGAGTTCCTCTTCCGGTTCCTCGTCCCGGCCTTGGCGAAGAGCCGCAGCCTCTTGGAACTTCTCGGCGGGAGTGGGCATGGGCGGGGCAGCCGGCCGATCCGGCACTTCCCCGGAGGGCGCGTCCTCGGGGAACGGCCCGGCTCCCGCCTGATCGTCCGGCGAAGACTGTTGGCCCCCCAGATCGATCCGCTCGCCGCACTTGTGACAATAGACCGACTGTTCAGACACCTCCGCAGCGCACTTGGGACATAGCATCGGCCAGGTTCCCTTTCATCAAGTTACCAAGAGACATTCTCCGGCCCCATTATAGAAGGGGGAAGGCGGAAGGCGGAAGGGGAGTTGGCACCGGTGGATCACGACCCGCACTGCCGCCCCAGATTTCCCAACTAACCCATCTTCGGCGTTGCCTGGTGCCGCGCCTCAATCCCCGCTCCCGCGACTCTGGAGTGCATTTCGACTGGGGCCCCGCTCCTTACCGTTCGGCCGGTACGACATTTTGGGGTCGCCCTCCTTCGCAACACCACATCTTGGTGTATAGTGAGACCAGTGGCGAAACGCAGTCGGGTGCAATCGTGAAGTGTCCTTTTTGCCAGTGCGACAACGATCGGGTCATCGACACCCGGGCCAACCAGGACGGGTCCGCCATCCGCCGCAGACGTCAGTGCCTGGCCTGCAAGCGACGGTACACCACCTACGAACACATCGAGGGGACGACCGTCAAGATCGTCAAGAAGGACGGCGCCCGCGAGCCCTTCGACCGCGGCAAGATCAAGCGGGGACTCGAAAAGGCCTGCTGGAAGCGACCCGTCAGCGACGCCCAACTGGAAGCGGTCATCTCGGCGGTGGAAAACGAGTTGGAGACCAATTTCGACGCGGAGGTGGAAAGCCGCCAGGTGGGCGAGCTGGTCATGCAGCAGTTGCGCGATCTCGACCAGGTGGCCTACGTCCGTTTCGCCAGCGTCTATCGGCAGTTCCAAGACGTGCACGATTTCGTCAGCGAACTGGAGCCGATGCTGGATGAGGCCCCCAGGCGGCGTTCTCCCCGTGTTTGAGGGGCACCGCGGGTCCGGTGTTGCCAAGAGCGTAGCCACTGAGCTCCCGTGCCTTCCACGCCGCGTCGGCCGTCCGGGAGGTTTGGGCGGTCCGGCGAGCATCGGGCGGCTTGCAGGACGGTGATTGCTGACCTTCCTTTCTGAGACTTGGTTCTGTTCGGTCCAGACAACCCCATATATAACCGCTTGAGTTGAGACATATCCCTCCGCAGAGTTGAATTGCTGTTTTTTAGCTTTTTCTTGTCAGGATTTGGGGGTGAGCGGCGGAGTATCAATAGAGTAGGGTGTCGCTTTCGCACCTGGGCCATGCCGACCGAGTTTAGGCGCACTCTCCTGCGTCGGCCTCTATTGCTGTGGCCTCTCTGGTTATTCTTCTCTTGGGGCCGAGTTCCCTCGCGTCTTTGCGTGCGTTTGGCCTGCGCCTGATAAACCCCATTCTGTGCGATCACGACCAATTGGTGCCAGACTGTGAGTGGTGGGGCAGGTCAGATGTAGTAAGCGTTGTCTTGGAACAGATTGCGAAGAACTTACCGGAGGAAGATCATGAACACTCGCACTCGAATAAGCACAGCGATTCTGTCGGTTGTTGGTGCTTTGCTGGTCATTTCAACTACGCAAGCGACGGTAATCACAAAGACCACAACATTCACTCCAGGAGTTTTTTGGGCAGACTTTACCTACGGGTGGAGTGTCACGGCACAACCAGCAGACATGCCGTATAACGACGTTGACATTGTTTTAGGAGATAGAACACAGATAAACGTGGGCTCTTATGTTGGACCAGGTTCAGCCGCTATTGCCGCGGGAGCAGCCAATACGGGAACGTTGAGGGTCAGCAGTACGCTGGGGCTGCCTTTCCCGGCAGCCATGACATTTACTTACGACAGCGTAAGCAACCCAGCATTCGTTGAGGGGAGACAGAACGTATGGCTTACTCTTCAGGGAGCACCAACTAGTCCTATCCTTGTTGCTTCCGCAGGAACACCCATTGACCCATTCAATCCAGGCGACACTGTCTTAGCGTATGACCCTGGCACATTTGACCCGTTTGCTAATGTTGATGTGTTCCAAAACGGTCATGGCGTTGTACACCTTGGGTTTGGAGTCGCAGCCGCTGACGGCAGTGCAACGGTTCCGCTTAACGAGCCTCTAAATGCCAATTCTGCATTAATCGGTGAGAATGGGGCAATAAAATTCGAATCGTCACCGATTCCCGAACCCACTGCCCTCATCGTCTGGTCCCTACTCGGAGCCCTCGGCGTTACCATCGGCTGGTGGCGACGGAGGCGGGCAGCGTAGGTAACAACCGCTTCCGTGTGACCTACTCGATAACGTTGATCCTGCGGCGAGGACCTTCGAGCAGCCCGACGGCTGCACGCTGGCGGTTAGCGGCCTCGTCGGCTTCCTCGTCGGTCAACTCCAAGATGACGACGTCGTTCAGCCCGAGCTTCAGCGCGAAGGTCACTGCATGGGGATAGCCCCTCGGGTGACCGTCTCGTGCAGTGGCGTCTGACGAGAAATCGAGCTTCCCCTGTTCCACCGAAACCACCGTTCGCACCGGCCTGGGGACCAACAGGCGGACCTTCAGATTCTCGATCGGCTGGTAGGTGAAGTTGGCCAGCACCAGTGCCGTCCCCTTCGGGGAGTCGTAGACGCCGGCCTCGACCACCGGGTGGGACAGTTCTACCAGGCGCGGCACCCCGCGGCGGCGGGCCATGGAGTTGATCAAGCGGCGCCCGGACCGGGGCCATTTCTCCTTGAGTTCCCGGGGAACGAATTTGGCGTCCTTGATGTAGGCAATTGCCGGACAGGCCCCCACGTAGAAGGCCCTTCCCTTTCCGTATTCGTGGCTCACGGCGGCGGGTGATCCGTCGGTGAACCTTCCGGCCACGGCCCCGGCCGCAGGAGTGAACCGGACCTTGGCCCCGATCACGCCGAACGTCGGCGGCTCAGCCGTCGCCGCCGTCTTACTCAACCGGACGTGGTCCAGATAACGCATCCCGTTCAGCGCGCCGCGGACATGGTACTGCCCGGGCTGGACCTCGAGCTGAACGGCGGGCTTGATCCCAAAGACTTCCGACAGGCCGGCCACTTCCTCGTTGAACTCGTTGCGGCTGCCGGCGGCAGTGGAGCCGAAGAGGTGTCCGCCGGCGCCGACCCAGTCCTTGATCCTGGCAACTGCCGTCTGCTTGATGCAGGGATCGGACACGTAGAGCACGTCGTAGTCCCGAAGACGCCCGGCGTCGATATCCTCCTCCGTCAGCATGTCGACCAGATACTGGTCGTGGATCAGCGAGAGATACGTTCCCCGGCGTTCGAGCATGTGGACGTAGCCCAACGGCTGCCACAGATCGGAGGAGATGCTGTAGAGCAGTGCCAGACGGGTCTTGCGTGTCCTGCCCGGAGCGATCACGTGCTCGGCCGCGGCCAGTTGTCGGGTCACGTGGACGATGCCGTCGTAGGCGCCGCGGAGATCGGACCAGTAGTTCTCCGTGCTCGTGCAGGTCGGCCCATAGGTCCAGTAGAAGAAGTGCTTGGCCCCCTGGCAGAGCGCCGAGGCGCTCTTCAGCCGCAGGTTCGTCTCATCGCTGGGCGTAATCCAGGCGATGATCGGAAGTGTTCCCCGGCTCCCGCTGCGGAACATCGAGGCCTGAAAGCCCATCAACTGGAATCCTTCCCAAGTGAAATTGGGGCCGTACATATATTGCAGCCCCATCCAATCCTCGACGCCGGCCAGATCGACGGCCTTCTCTCGGGCCAATTCGAACCAGTCGGCGGCCAGGGCCGGCCGCCCCCAGGCGGGATTGGGGCCCATGCCCATCCCCAGGCCGCTGCCGCTGAAGTACGGATGGTCGGCCACCAGCGTTGAGCTAAGCGGCCCCGGCCCGAAGTGCTTGTGTAACGACCTGGTCAGCCAGCTCAGCCGCTGGGTGGTGGCCTCCTGCCGGAAGCGCGAGGTGAGGTAGAACACGCGGTTGGCGGCGGCGCGGTTCTGCTGCTGCCGTTTCCGCAAGGCGTCGGGGGTCTCGATCGGAACGACCTCACGCAGAGTGTTCAACCCGAGATCACCGGGGGCGACCTTCCGCTGCTCGAGCCACTGGTAGAAATGCAGCAGTCCCTGCTTGTTCTGGCCGATGGCACGGCAGGTGATCTCGTCGCTGAAGCCGAACGGCACGCCGGGCAGGAGGTTCTCTTTGAACCGCGACGCCTGGGTTTGCATGGTCTGGTCGATTTCCTCCCGGGTGGCCGCGGGGCTGAAGTCGACCTGATGCGTATGGCCGGGAACACGGAAGTCGAACGCCGCCCGCACCTCCGGCCTTTGGCCCCCCACCACGTTGAAACCCAACAGCCGCAGGACCTCCGCCTCCCGGAGGTTCAACTCCTCGCGCTGCGGGCTCCAGAAACTGGTCTGGACGATCAGTTTTCTGGGCGCAACCGCCGTGGACCGGCTGGCCTCCCGTGCCCAGCCCAGCCGGCGGGCCGTCATCTCCGACGCGGTCTCCAGGTGCTCGGCGTCCTCGGCCAGCCGGGGGGAGACCAGGAAGCTGGTCAGCGAGCCCCGGAAGGACTCCTGGAAACGTTTCAGCACGCGCTTCTCATCTGGAGCGGTGGCCAGCTCGATCAGGACCGTCCGCTGGTCGCGCTGCCGCCCGGTGATGAAATCGGCGGTCACGTTCGGCAGCTCGGCGAGGCCCCCGGCCCGCGACATCCGACCATGGAGCCGATCGCCGGCGTGTTTTTTTAGGTCGAACCAGGGCGTGAACTCCCCCGAGGCAACACGCTTCGCTGCCTGGTTATCGGCACCGGCCGGAACGATGGCAGGGGGAAGACGCCAGGGGCTGTTGTGAATGAATCCTTCCAGCCGGACGAAGTACTCGGTCTCCCTGGGCTCGATCAACTTGAAGCGGACGTACAGCCCGTCGGCTTCGGCCCCAGGGGACGGCACGCCCCCCAGCGCCGCCGCTGCCAGAATCACCTGAAGCCCCACCGCCGGGCAACCTAACTTTCTGATTGTCATCGACACCTCCTGCATGGTCGTGTGGAGAACGGCGAAGTCGTGCATGCACTTCCGAGCACGATCCTACCGCGACCGGATCGCAACCGCAATTGTTGGGCTCTTTGCTTCACCCGACTTCCGGCCTCAGCTAGAATGGTGTTAGGGGCCTATTGCTTGCGGCCCGGTTGCGGCCCGAGTTTGCCCATCGATGAGAGCAGGCGTGTCGCTGATCAAGCTACGTGACGTCTGGAAAGTCTATCTCCTCGGCGAGATGAAGGTCGAGGCGCTGCGGGAGGTGTCGTTGATTATTGAACCGGGGGAGTACGTGGCCGTGATGGGCGCGTCCGGTTCCGGCAAATCAACGCTGATGAACATGCTGGGCTGTCTCGATCATCCCACCAGCGGCAGTTATCTGTTGGACGGCAAGGAAGTCTCAGAGATGTCGCGGGACGCCAGGGCCAGGCAGCGAAACCGGAAAATCGGATTCGTCTTCCAAAACTTCAATCTGCTCTCCCGCACCAGCGCCCGGGAAAACGTGGAGCTTCCGCTGCTCTATGCCCGCCAGATTTCCAGCCGGCAGCGACGCCGGCGGGCGATTGAAGTGCTGGGAAGGGTCGGTCTGGGAGATCGCATGGACCACCATCCCAGTCAGCTTTCCGGCGGGGAGCAGCAGCGGGTCGCCATTGCCAGGGCCCTGGTCAACGAGCCGGCCATTCTGATGGCGGATGAGCCGACCGGCAACCTTGACTCGCGGACCAGTGAGGAAGTGATCGATATCCTGGGAGAACTCAACAGGCAAAGTGAGATCACGATCATTCTGGTCACGCACGATCAAGACATCGCTCGCCACGCCATGCGGACGCTGCTGCTCAGGGACGGCAGGATCGTCGAAGACACGACGGATTTTGACCAGGCCCTGCGGGCTTTGCACTCCCACAGCCCGGTGGCTTCAGAGCCCTAAATGGCATCAGGACGCGGGTGGCGGTTCCTGACGGTCGGAGTGACTTTGCCGGCTCCGCAGAGCGTGTGGATCTTATCGGTCATGACTGCGTCTGGTGCCGACTGTGTTGATTTTGCCGATCGTGCCGTGCCCCGTGTAGCGATCCTGCTGATTCTGCCGATTGTGCTGCGCGCCGTGTAGCGACCCTGCCGATTATGCCAATATGGGCACTTGCAGTCGCACCTTGGTCGCGTTGGCAGTCTGCGGGGCGCAGGTCTTGGCACCGGCAGGGTTTGTAGAGGCACAGGACGTCTGGCGGTTTATCCTCCCCGAGCAGCGGCGGATGGAAATCCGCCATCCGCGGAGGTTGCCCAAGGCTCGCTTGCCACGCCTGCCGTCCCCGCCCACAGTTGCCGATCCGCAGTGGAACGCCCCGCCGGAGAATCTCTCTCTGGACGAGGCCATCCGTACGGCACTGGCAAACTCCGAAGTCATCCGGGTCCTGGCCGGGGCGACCGCCACCTCCAGCGGCAGAACGATTTACGACCCTGCCGTCACCAACACGGGGATCGATCAGGCCCGTGGACGGTTCGATCCGACGGTCGACGTCCAGAACAATTTCAATCGCCGGGAAACGCCGCAGGTGCTTATCGAGAAGGGCTTTGATCCCAGCGACCCATCCCGGGAAAGGGTGATCATGGGGGGGGACGCCACACAGGACTACGAGATGTCCACCAGTGTGTCCAAGACGACCATCACGGGCGGCTCGCTCAATCTCGGCGTCAGCGCCAATCCGCTACGGAGCAACGCCGCTGACTCGCTGCTGAACCCCCGGACCAACTCCTCCGTGGACCTGAGCTTTACCCAACCCCTTCTCCAAGGGGCAGGCGGCCGGGCGAACCTGGTCCCCATCGTGCTGGCGCGGATCGACACCGAACGGTCGTTCTTTCAGCTTAAGGACAGCGTCCA
>CAZUAM010000358.1:0-7561 GCA_964618095.1 uncultured Planctomycetaceae bacterium
ACACTTGCCACGTTGCCCCGGCAGCCGCAGCGCCATGCACGGGTCACCTGGATGCCGCACCAGGTTACGGCCGGCGCGTTGTTGTAGCGTGGGCTCAATTGGTACTTTAGTCGCGGCGGGAGGATCGTGGCTTCGCCGCACCAGTCTCTGAGGTTCTCCGTTTGCAGCCCTGCCAGGGCGGGATGATCCGGCACGCGCCGGAAGACGTTCCGCAGGCCGTACTCCGCCACGCGGAAGCCAAATCGCTCCTGGAGCACGTCGGCCGTCTGCTCGAACATGAGCACCTTGAGCCCGTCGCGGACGCGGCCGATATCCGGTGCCGGTCCGTCCACGCTGAGAGCGGCCTTGCCGACGACCAGCACGTCGTACGCCGCAAGGTCGGCCGCCGCATCCACCCTCCGGTAGCGGATATCAAGCCTCTGGAGCAACTCCTCCGTGGTCCCCTTTGGGTCCAGCAGCGCGACCTTGGCGTCCAGGCGAGGATTTGGCCGCCGCGGCAGGACGTGGACCGCGAACTCGTCCTTCTGCATCTGGCCCGTGCTGAACTTGGCGGTCATCGTCAGCGGGTACCGGCCGGGCCGGGCCGTAGCGCCGGTGGCGAACTTCAGCCCAATACGCTCCTGTTGGCCCGTCTGGACGGTGACCTGCCTGCGGCCGTACTGAGGCTGCCCAAGGGCCAGCTTCCACGAGCACTCGCAGGAGACTTCGCGGCGGGAGTTGTTGATCACGATGATCTGCTTCTCGATCGATTCGCCGGCGAAGAAATTGTGATCCTTGCTGGTGAAGCGGGCGGGCTTGCCCCCGATGTAGGCCAGCAGCGGCCGATTGTTGCGCATCAGCGCCCGGGCCCCGGCGGTGGGAACCCAGTCGGACCGCTCGAACGCCATGTCCATCCGTTCGTAGCGCTGGTCGATGTAGTCCGGGCTGAACCCGGGCCGCTGTAGTCTCTCCCAGTCCACCTTCAGCTCCTTGCGGGCCTTGTCGATGCCGTCGCGCTGTTTCCAGAGCAGGTGGTGCTCCCACGGGGAGTTCGCCGAGAGGCCCCAAGTGCGGAAGGCCCGCCAGTTGTCGCCGTAGTACATGGCGTACACCGGCTGGCGCTCGTCGAAGCGGCTCGAGCCCACCTGGACCGGATAGTCCCAACGATGCCAGACGTTTCCTGCGCGGAACTGCCTGGCCTCCCAGCGCAAGTTGGCCTTCTCCAGCTCACTGATCCGGAAAGCCCGGTCCCCGAGGAACTGCGAGTTCCACTCGGCAAGACAGAACTCCCACGGCACCTTCCCGCTGCCGAACGACCGCCGACCCTGGTACCACCCGCGGTACATCGTCCAATCCCAGCTAAACGGCGCGCCATACTCACAGAGGAAGGCCGGCTTTACCCCCTTGGTGGCCCAGTGCTCGAACCAGTCGGACATCTCCTGGACCGGGACGAAGTTCGGGTAGAAATTGCTGGTGTGCATCGAGCCCAGGTTGCCCGAGGAATGGTGATAGACGATCCGGCCGGGATCCAGGTGCTTGATGATCGCCTCGGCCCGGAGTGCCTTCTTGACGTTGTTTAGGGCCCACTGGCTGCGCTGGTCGTAGATGCCGTCGATCAAGTCCGGGTTCATGTCCTCGTTGTATCCGGTGGCGTTGTGGCTGGTAGAGTACATCACGACCGAGGGGTGGTTTTGCGCCACGCGGACGTAGAACTCTGCGTGCCGCGCGTAGCCGTTGTTCCGGTCGGCGTCCTGGGCATCCCATTTGTAGTGACCGAAGTGAGGCTGCGAGAGGGCAACCAGCATCCCCAGGTCGTCCGCCGCCCGGAGTATCTCACAGAAACTCAGGTGCGAGCCGGGCTGGCAGCCGTAGTTGTGAGTGTATGCGAAATTGATGCCGAAGGTCTTCAGGCGTTCCATGCTCTCCCGCGCGCCTTCGTAGCTCGCTGCCAAGGCCCCGACCTGGGCGTTGTCCAACGGCACGGCGGACAGGAAGATCCGGGTGCCGTTGAGGTAGAAGTCTCGGCCGTCGATCCAGAACTCGCGGAACCCGAAGCGGACCACGTCGAAGACGTCCAGCACCTTGCCGCCCCCATCCCCCAGAGACACGTTCCCCAGAGACACGTCCCGCAAAGACGCGTCCCGCATAGACACGTCCAGAAGAGACACGCGCAGATCGTACATATTCCCCGGCGTGTGGGTGTCCCACAGCTTCTGGGGTTTCCACTTCTGCGTGAACGTGATTCGGCCTTGTTCGAGATTCTCTGCCTCAAACGCCGGACCCTTGAGCTGCTTGACGACACGGCCGTTCTCCAAGATCTCGGCCCGGATGGCGTATGAACGGCCCGCTCTGACCCTCTGCAAGGCCACCTCCAAAGAAATCTCCCCCTTGCGGACCGAGGTGTCTACCTTCACGTCCTCGATGCCTGGCCCGGCGGGAGTGCTGACCAAAAAAACGTCTCCGCAGAGACCTCGCCGCGCGACCGTGCCTTTCACTTTCCTGGCCGAGGCCGTGTCGCCGTAGGACAGCATCACGCCGTCCAGCGGCATGGCCACAACCAGCATCGATAAGAGGTGCTTGCGCCCCGGGCGGCACACGCCGGTAACGTCCACCTCAGCGGCGGGGAATAGAATCTCGCCGGCCTTCTCTCCGTCGATGTACACGGCCGCATAGGAGTTGACGTACCGGGCAGACACGGCGATCCGCCGGTTGGCCCACTGTGCGGGCACCGTGATCTCGCGCTGATACCAGGCCGCGGCGACCTGGCGTATGTTCTCGTCCTTCCACTGCGGATGGGCGTGGAGCGTTTGGCAGTCCTTCTGCATGTAGTCGGTGATTCCCGGCCAGCATCCGGGCACCTTGAAATGGCCCCATCCGCCGGTCGGAACGGCGTCGGCCGTCTTGGCCGCCGGCTGCCAGCGCCACAGTCCGTTGATCGAGATCCGCCCGCGCGTCGAGGTCGTCTCCCGATACGCCTTGGCCACGTCCCATACCGCGTCGACTCCCTCCGGCAGTCGCGCGACGCCGGGCCCGGGCTCCGTCGATGCGCGGGCGTCGGAGATCGCCAGAGAAGCAACTAACAGAACCATTGCCTGGTGACGCCTCAACCGGCTCGACTTCATGATACCATCCTCCCGGAGATTCTTGGACCACCTGATATTCGGCCAGCCCGGATTATTCACCCGCGTTTGGATTGCCACTCCAACTCCACACAGCCACACAACTTATGATCTCACCGCCCAATGGCACTACGCTACGACACGTCATTTAGCCGCTGGGCTTGCCCAGCGCGAGATCTGCGGCAAACATGTCCTTCTGGCGCGCGGCAGGCAAGCCCGCCGGCTAAGTGTGCATAATCCCCGCCAGCAGTCTGCCACTACCCTGCATTTTCTATGTTTCCCAGCGATTCCGCAAGATGATCGAACAAGAATTTGGCCTGTAGGGAGGGCCGAATTCTCCGGCCGGCCGTGTCGTCGGAGTGCGAGATGGAGGACCCGGAAAAAGCCGGGCCGGGGCCTGGCACCAAACGGTTCTTGCCTATGTTTGCGTTAATCCTGGAAATCGCGCTTTTGGGAAGGAGCGGCTCTTTTCTCTAGCACAGGCGTTTACGCCTGGGGGTGGGGAGCCCCGCGAAGATTCCCCTCTCCGCCGCCGCCTGAAGGGGGCGAACAGAAGAAGGCTCCGTGGAGGTTGCCCTGTCCTGAAACTGGCCGGTGCATCGCTCGACCAGAAGCTGCCCATCGACGGTCGCGACGCCTGGCCGACGATCGCGGAGAACAAGCCGTCGCCGCACGAGGAAATCCTGCTCAACGCCGCGCCGGCCAGCGGGGCGATCCTGGTCGGCCAGTGGAAGCTGGTCAGCAACGGCTCGACCGGCACCGCCGACGCCCAGGCCCTGGCCGGCAAACGCCGGGCCAGGCGTACAAGGGCCACGTCGAGGCGGGTTACCGGCCGGCCCGGTAGAGCCGCGCGATGCTCCAGCGGATGAAGCGGAACGTCGAGTGAGGTTTCCTGGAGCGCGAGACTTGGAAGAGTCTCCGGGAATAAGCGCCAAGGGGTTGCAGCTTCCCGATCCAGGGGCTACCCTGACGTGGGCGGATAATCGTTTTCTTTCTTCGAGGAGGACTTTCCCATGACAAGAGCCGCTCTGCTGATCATCCTCGTCGGCCTGCTGATGATGCAGCCGGTTTGCCTGTGTTCTGCGGACAGCCCGAAGCCGAACATCGTTTTCATCCTGGCGGACGATCTCGGTTACGGCGATCCGCAGTGTTACCGGGCCGAGTCGAAGATCCCCACGCCGAACATCGACCGGCTGGCCTCGCAGGGCATGCGACTGACCGACGCCCACACGCCGGCTTCGGTCTGCTCGCCAACCCGGTATGCCCTGCTCAGCGGCCGCTACGCCTGGCGGACGCGGCTGAAAAGCGGCGTGCTGGGCCCCTACAGCGCGCCGTTGATCGAGCCCGACCGGCTGACGCTGGCCAAGATGCTCAAGGCCCACGGCTACGCGACCGCTTGTATCGGCAAGTGGCACCTGGGTATGCAGTGGGCGACCAAAACTTCCGAAGTGAAACTGCCACCTCTCTGGGACCGCGGCTTCGACCGGAGCCAGATCGATCTGGCCGGCCGCATCACCGCCGGGCCGCTCACGGCCGGGTTCGACTCGTATTTCGGCACGGCCGTTCCCAACTTCCCGCCCTACTGTTTCATCGAGAACGATCACGTGCTGGGCAAGATTCCCGACCGGCCCAAGCCCAACGACGTGTACGGCAATCCGGGGCTGATGCAAGAGGGATGGGACCTGCACCGGATCCTGCCGTCGTTGAAAGATCGCGCCGTCCGGTTCATCGAAGAGCGGGCGAAGAGCGACCGGCCGTTCTTCCTCTACATGCCCTTGACCGCCCCGCACACGCCCATCGTGCCGAACCGGCCTTTTCTCGGCCGAAGCCGGGCCGGCGACTACGGCGATCTGGTGGCCGAGGTCGACGGGGTCGTCGGCGCGGTGATGGACGCCTTGAAACGAAGCGGTACGACGGACAACACGCTGCTGATCTTCACCAGCGACAACGGCTCACCCGCCCGGGCAGGCGACCCGCATATCCGCGGGAAGGATTGGGCGGCAACGGGCGCCGTCAGCCGCATGTTCGGCCATAACCCCAACGCGCCGCTTCGCGGCATGAAGGCCGACATTTTTGAGGGGGGCCATCGCGTGCCGCTGGTGGTCCGCTGGCCCGGCGAGGTCGAGGCCGGCAGCACGAATCGCCAGATCGTGTGCCTGGTGGACTGGATGGCGACCGTTGCGGCGATCGTCGGCCATGAGTTGCCGGACGACGCCGCGGAGGACTCGTACGATCTGGGGCCGACGCTCCGCGATCCGTCCCGGGTAGTGCGAAGCGACGTGGTTCACCACTCCGCGGGCGGCATGTTTGCGATCCGCCAGGGCGACTGGAAGCTGATCGCCGGCCGCGGATCCGGCGGCTGGACCCGCGTCAAGGCTGCCAAGGAAGACCCGCCCGGCCAACTCTACCATCTGGCCGACGACCCCCAAGAGCAGAACAATCTCTACAACCAGCGGCCCGAAATCGTTCGGCAGTTGACCGAGCGGCTTCAGCGGTACCGGCAACAGGGACACAGCCGGCTGATGGAGTGATCTTCCCGGGAATAGGGCCACAGTTGAGGAGATCCGCACTGGACGGCAAAACACGTATCGTGATGACTCTGGTTCTTTTGGGCACGAGTTTTTGCACGGCAGGGGGACTTCGGGCGGCCGATTGGCTTGCCTATCGCCACGGCCTGGCGCGAAGCGGTGTTACCGAAGAGGCCCTTTCGTGCCCCGGCCGGGAGGTGCTGGAGTTGAAGGACGTCCGGCTGCGTTTCGACGACGATGCAACAGAAACCTGGCGCCAGATCCGGAAGGTGACCCCGTGAGAAAAACAACCGCACTGTTGGTTCTTCACGCCCTGTTGTTGGCCGGTGGGCACACGCTGTGGGCCGCCGAGCCTGCGGCCAAGCCGAACGTCGTCCTGATCTACGCCGACGACGTCGGCTATGGAGACTTGAGTTGCTACGGGGCGACGCGTGTCAAAACGCCGAACCTCGATCGGCTGGCGGCCGAAGGCGTCCGGTTCACCGACGCCCATTCACCGGCCGCCACGTGCACGCCCTCCCGTTACGCCATGCTCACCGGGGAATACGCCTGGCGAAGAAAGGGCACGGGCATCGCGCGGGGGGACGCGGCGCTGATCATCACACCGGGCCGTCTCACCCTGGCGTCCATCCTGAAGGACGCGGGTTATGCCACGGGCGTGGTGGGCAAGTGGCATCTCGGCCTGGGCGACGGCGACCTCGATTGGAACCGCCCCGTCAAGCCCGGTCCGCTGGAACTGGGCTTCGACTACTGCTTCCTGATTCCGGCCACGGGTGACCGCGTGCCTTGCGTGTACGTCGAGAACCATCGCGTGGCCGGCCTCGATCTTGCCGACCCGATTCAAGTGAGCTACGGGAAACCGATCGGCGACGCGCGGACCGGTCGGGCCAACCCCGAGCTGCTCAAGATGCACCCGAGCCACGGCCACAACATGACGATCGTCAACGGCATCAGCCGGATCGGCTACATGACAGGCGGCAAATCGGCCCGCTGGGTCGATGAAGACATGGCTGACGTGATTACGCAGAAGGCCACCGCGCTGATCGAGCGGCAGAAGTCGCGGCCGTTTTTCCTCTACTTCTCGACCCACGACATCCACGTGCCTCGCGTGCCGCACCCGCGGTTCGTCGGCAAGACCGACATGGGCCCCAGAGGTGACGTGATTACGCAGCTCGACTGGTGCGTCGGCGAGATCCTGGAGACGCTCGAAAGAAACGGGCTTGCCGATGATACGCTCGTGATCTTCGCCAGCGACAACGGGCCGGTCGTGGACGACGGATACCGCGACCAGGCCGTGGAGAGGCTCGGCGGTCACAAGCCGGCCGGTCCGTGGCGAGGCGGCAAATACAGCAACTTCGAGGGCGGCACCCGCGTGCCGATGATCGTTCGGTGGCCCAAACGGATCAGGCCGGGCAAGTCGGACGCGCTGGTCTCGCAGATCGACTTTCTCGCCTCGCTGGCCGCGCTGACCGGCCGGCAACTACCGCCCGACGCCGCTCCCGACAGCTTCAATGTCCTGGCCGCCTTGCTGGGCGAGTCGCAAACCGGGCGCCACCGTCTCGTGGAGCAAGCCGGCGTGCTTTCATTGCGCCGAGGCCCCTGGAAGCTCATCCAACCGAGCAAGAGGCCGAAGATCAACAAGAACACGGACACCGAGCTGGGCAACGCCCCCCGGCCGCAGCTCTACAACGTGCATAATGATCCCGGCGAGACACGGAATCTCGCTGCGCAGCATCCTGGGAAGGTGAAGGAGCTGGCTGCGACGCTGGACGAGATACGTCGGCAAGGTCGTAGTCGGCCGCAGGTGCGCTCTCCCGCCGTGTCGGCGCGTGCTGCCGGCGCGAAGCATTCCGTGAAAAACTCCGGCGTCGATTGCAGACGGGCACGTCTGCGAGATCCGCACGGTATGCGTTGATCGACTTGAGGCGATCCAAT
>CAZUAM010000359.1:0-7546 GCA_964618095.1 uncultured Planctomycetaceae bacterium
CGTTAGGCGGAAACGGTTCCGTGGGAATCCAGGCTAGTCTATCGGGGTTCGTCGCAGCTGGAACGCGCGGCGCCGGAGGCCTGTCACCCCAGAGTCTCGGAAACGGGCCTCCGGGAAGGTGTCCGAACTCCGTACCGTAAGGATTCCCTCCCGGAACCTGAAGGCCTAGTGGGTCGCTGGACACAACTGGGTTATTGAAGACGTAGCGATACAGATTCGGATCCCCCCCGTCATACCCAATCGGATCCCGGGTGAGGAAGCGGCCCAGTTCGGCGTGGTAGTAGCGGTTGCGGTAGTGGTAGACGCCGGTGTGGGAGTCCCGCTCGCGGCCGGTGTAGCCGAAACGGAAGCCGTAGGGAAAGCCGGGTTGCACGGCTGACCAGTCGCCCTCGTACGCCGTCACCTGGCCGTAGGGGTCGTAGACGTAGTGCTCCAAGGCGTCGCCCGAGGTGTCCAAAAGCGTTGTTACGTTGAAGTTCGCGTCGCCCAGGTAGTAGTACCGCCCGTCGTCGCACAGCCCGTCCTGGTCGGTGTTATAGTCCTGTAGCACGGGCGCGTCGATGTACCGGGCCGACCAGACGTACTGGTACTTCGGCTGCAGCGACTCGGGGTGCTCCGTCTCGCCGACCACCTGGCGGATCTCCAGGATCTGCCAGGAGGCGTTGTAGTAGGTGTGGTTGTGCTGGAAGCCGAAGGGCGGGAAGGTCGCCCGGTCGATGCGACGGCGGAGCCCGTCGTAGCGGTGCTTGGCCAGGGTTGTCGCCCCCGACTTGACCTCGACCAGGCGATTCCAGGCGTCGTACTTCAACGTCAGGCCGTTGGCCAAGCTGGCCGGCTTGGGCACCGTCGTCATGTTGCCGGCCCGGTCGTGAGCGGGCGTGATCCAGTGGTTGAGCTGCGTGCTGCCGGAGGTCTTTTGGACGTACCCGGCCCAGTTGCCGGTCGGATCGAGCGTGAGACGGGCTGCCACCATCGTGCGGGCCCTCATTTTGCACCGCAGAGGCCGCGGAGAGCGCAGAGGTCGGGCGGAGACTCGACTCCATCCATTTGCGCAGAAGGACGGCCATTTGTCAACCGCAGCTCGACGTGGGGGGCCCGCGGGTCACTTAGAGTTTCCTCGTCGCCCACGCAGGTTGAGCCAGGCAAGCCCGGAGGCTTCTGCGGTGGTTTGCCGCAGCGGATTATCTGAGGGATGGCCAAGGCGTTCGAGGGGGTTGGAAAAGGGCTGCCCCGGCCCGACGACGAGCCAGGACAGCAACGCGTCCTCGACGCGTGGCTGGACCTGGCTATTCCTTGTCAGGTTGCGTCGTAAGCAGAGCCCGACTCCGCTTCACCAGGCGGACCGATTATAGCACCGAGCTGACCAAAATGTCAGTCTTCGGACAATTCACCGAAACCCGGGGTTGAGACGGGGGCGGTTATGGGTGACCCCGATTCCGCAGGTGCGCAGCGGAAGTACTGGATGCGATAAGAGGTCCGGGGGAAGCAGCCAGGGGGCGGGCACGGGCCGTAAGCGCGGTCACGGAGACGGGGCAGGCGAGAGGACGAAATAGCCGCTTTTTGCGTCTTCGGCAACTTCCAGCGAACCGTGAACGTCCAGGCCATAGTGCTCCAGGAAATCTCCCACCTGTACATGGACATGCTCACCCGAAACGGTAGCTGGGCGAGCCCCTTGCGCCTTGCCTTTCTCCTGACCTCCCGGGAGCAATTTGACGCCCATCCGCTTGCTGCGGGTGGCATAGGCGAGGACGGCGAAGAGTTCTCGATCCGTCCTGTGGGCGGGGAAATAGCTCACAGGCAGGCGGAGCTGGTTGTCTTCGCTGAGGAAAGCGGGGGGCATGAAGACCTGGAATTCCTCCTCCGGCTCCGGAAGCTGGTTCCGGCCGACAAACTCCAACAGGTCGATGCCGGTCAGGAGGCCAATCAGCCGTTTGCGGCCGACGACCACGGGCAGGCAGCCGATCTTGTTCGAGGCCAAGATGGCCGCTGCCGTGCGGATTGGGGTGTCCGCCGTGACCGTGATTGGTGGCTCGGCCATGATCTTCCGCACCTCGCAGCCGGCGGAGTCATTCGCAGGTCGGCCTCGGCTTTCGCCTGCACCGACCAGGGAGAGAAGATAGGTCATGATGTTGCGCTGCGAAATCACCCCCACCACTTCGCCGTCGCCGTCGGTTACCACCAGATGCTTGATCTGCAAGTTGATCATGGTCCGGGCAGCCCGCGCCGCCGGTGTTTCCGGCGTAATCGTTTGCACGTCTTTGGCCATAATGTTCCGGACAATCAGACCATCGTCTGCCATGGCAGCAATCTCCCGTTTCTGCGAGCTTGGTGGGAATAATCGAATCCCACCAATAACAGGATAGCATACCGGCTGGCGGGGAAGGCGAAGCTCGACTCACGTCGGGTCGGATTGAGATCCGATTGGGGTCTACGCTGCTCGGCGGGTCCTATCTTTTGCGGGCAGGGCTTGCTCGGGCGAGAAGCCCCATTTTGTCAGCCAGCGGAGATAGGAGCGGAGATGTCTGCGGGCGTCGGCGGAGAAGAGGTTCTTGCTGCTGCGCTGTTCGGCGTGACAGCAATAGGTTGCCCCGTGGTACATCACCCGCCAGCCGGCCCTGGCCATCCGCAGACACATGTCAACGTCTTCGAAGTACTTGACGAATCCGGTGTCGAAGAACCCCACGTACTGGAAGGCCTCCCGGCGAATCATCATAAAGCAGCCCGACAGCCAGTCGCACTGCCAGGAGTCGTGGACGGCGCGCTCCCGGTAGAAGTACTGGTCCAGCGTGCGCTGCATCAGTTTTCCCAGGCCGAATCGTCGGGCCATTAGGGTGGCAAACGTCTGAAATCGCCGGGCCGAGGGGGCGTGCTCTCCGTCTTCGTGATGCAGGCGGCAGCCGGCGATTCCGCAACCGGGCCGGCTCTCCATGAAGTCGACCATCTTGGAGATGCATTGCTCGGCCGGATCGAAATACATGTCGGTGTTCAGCAGCAGCGTGTAGCGGGCGCTGGAGGCCCCCAGAATGCGGTTCAGATTGGCGGAGTAGCCGAGGCGTTTCGGATTGCGCAGCACGGTGGTGTTGGGAAAGTACTTCATCCAGGGGCCCACGCCGTGCCGCGAATCGTTGTCGACCAGGATCAGCCGCATCTTCAGGCCGTCGCCCGATCCGCGCAAGGTGGAAAGCAGCCGGGGGAGAAAATCGTCCTCGTAGGTGTAGATCACGCCGACGTCCACGTCGGGGGTCCCGACGACGGCCGGAAGCGTGCTCGTGCGTAATCGCATGGCTGTTCCCTTGCAAGCCAAGCCGAGCCGGCCGCCGGGGCGGCGGCTGGAATGGGTAGGAGGGTTTGTTTTTCAATGGCCCGACAGAAAGCTAGAAACGCGGCTCAAATCGCTACTGACGTGGCACACGGGTTCTAGCTCTGTGTCGGGTCGTTGTTGTTTTTTGGGGCCGGGAGTAGTGGTCAATCATCGCTCCACCGGCACAACGCCGGTGCTGGCGGAGAGGATACTTGCAGTTTGGGTTATGCTCCTACCGTGGGCGGTTCAGGCCGCCTCGTTCCCGCACGGGCGATCCCAGTCGGAGCCGGTCGGTTCCGCGGCGGCGCTGAGCAGCGGTATCTGTTCGGCGTGTTCTGCAAAATGCCTGCCGAATAGCTCCAAGACCCTCGTGAGGCCGATGGAATACAAGAAATCGGGCGGCAGCGATTCGGGCCCCGTGGCCCGCAGCTCACAGCGCTGATCGTCGCGGGGATGAAAAGCGATCACGATGGACCAGCGGCAGTTGTCGGTTCCCGCGGCCGGGGCCACCCAGGTGTGATGACGTGGATCTGTGCCTTCGCGAGAGAAAATCAGTTCCAGACGGTGGACCTGCCAGACTTTCACTTCTTCCACCAGCTTTGCCCAGGCCCCGCTGAACGGCAGCCGAGCCAACTGGGCGGCATCGGGAAGACTCCGGGCCGGGCGCGGTTTGCCGAGGCGGTCGGCCAGGTGGACGAAGGTGCGGGCGACGGCACTTCTGGCCAGGGCCAGCTCGTGGTGGCCGAACAATCGCAGGCGGATCATCAACACCATCAAGGCCAGCGCCGTGATCCAGGCCAGGGCGTCGTTGCGGAAGATCGTGGCGGCCGTGGCGGCGGCCCCGGTCGTCAGACACAGAGCCCCAATCAAGGACAGCGTCTGCCAGGTGCTCAGCCCGCGCTCCAACAGCCGGTGGTGAATGTGTTGCCGGTCGGCCGCGTCGAAATGCCTCCCAGTGAGTTTTCGTCGCACCAGGGCCAGCACGGCGTCGAACATCGGCAGGCTCATGATCACTGCCGGGACGGTGATGGCCAGGGTTGCGGAGGTCTTCATGGCACCCTGAATCCCCAGGATGCCCATTACCAGACCGATCACCATGCTGCCCGAGTCGCCCAGAAATATGCTCGCCGGCGGCAGGTTGAAGACCAGGAATCCGGCCAGGGCCCCCGCCAGAATCACGGCGATCACTGCCACGTGCGGGTTGCCCATGCTGGTGGCGATGATTGCCAGCATCACGGCCGTCAACAGCCCGATGATCGAGGCCAGACCGTCCATGCCGTCGAGCAGATTCAGGGCGTTGATGCAGCCCACCAGCCAGGCAATCGTCAGCGGAACGCCGAACCACCCCAGGTTGATCGGATAACCGAAGGCCACGATTCGATCCACGGAGTAGCCCAAGGCCACCACCGGCAGCACGGCAGCGACCTGGAGCAACAGCTTGCGGCGGGAACTGAGACACCAGCAGTCGTCGATGCTTCCGAAGAGGCAGACGATTCCCGCCGCGACGATCACTACGGTTGCCAGGTTGGCCAGATCCGGACTGGCGCCCAAGCGGCTGTAAGCGGCCACCACCAGTCCCAGAACGACCGCCAGGTAGACCGCCACGCCGCCCCACAGCGGCACGGCTTTCTTGTGGAGCTTCCGTTTGCCGTCGGGATGATCGACAATGTCCCATCGCCGCGCGACCGCCCGCACCGCCGCCGTAAGGAACAGCGAGGCCACGCAGGTGATCAGGAACGTGATGAACATCGACAGCACTTGGCAATCCGTTGCGAAAGCCGAAAGTCAACCTTCCTTGGCTGATGCCCCGCCGCAGCGCGGGAAGGTCACCAATCGTGATTCGAGCTTCCTCCAAGCCGACGCGAGATGCGACTGGAATTCTGTGCCACCCGAAGATCCGCGCGGGCTTGGGCCAAAACAAACACGCTCTCGGTTCCCGGCGGCAGTCTGGAGCAATCGACGTGCCTGAACCCCAGCTCCTCGATTCGCTTGACCAGCGCCTTGCCCTGGTGGGAGTTGACTTGCCAGGTCCAAAGCAGGACCACGTCCGGATTGAACTGCCGGGCCGCCTGGACGATGCGTTCGGCCCCGACGTCGTCGGCAAACGCGCGGCACCGTCCCCGGGAATAGTAGTTGGCGGTGGTCGCCAGGCCCTGGGGGCCGATCAAGGAGGGCGAGGGGCCGAACTCCTGCTGAACCCAACGCCCCAGGCACGCCCACGATTCGCGAGCATCGTAGTTCTTCGTCAGCGCGTCGATTAACCCCGCCCCGCCGACAACCACCAACGGGGCCACGGCCACCACGCATTGCAGCTTGGTCCCCCAGCGCAGCCGATCGGCCAGACGCAGCATCCAGGCCGACAATCCCAAGAGTCCCAGGGCGGCAAACACGCTTCCCATCAAGACAATCGGCAGGGGATAGCGGTGGCTGGATACTTGGGCGTGATACAGGTGAATCCACATGCCCAAGGCGACGGCCAAAGCAACGTAGAACAGCGGCCGAGTGTCCCGCCGCCACCAGACCCGCCGCCAAACCCAGTTCCCGCCAAACATCAGCAGGGCAAAAAGCGGCGTTAGCCCTCGTTCCATCGTGTGAACGAATGCCCACGTCAACTGACGCGGCGACATCCTTGCCGGCAACTCTACGCCGCCCTCGCCGGGTTCCACTGCGGCACCGAACGCCGATCCCGCCAGAGACTCAAACCACGTCTGCACCAGCCCCAAGGGGGCCGAGCGCATGAATTCCCAACGAGGATGATCTCGCAGCCAGATGAGGTTGATCAGCAACAGCAAGGCGGGAAAGAAGCCGGCGCCCAACAGCGCACCCAGGAGCAGCCGGTTGCGAGCCTTGTGCAGAGCCGGCCAACGCCCGGCGGACCAAAGCACCAGGGGAATGAACAGAAACAGGCCCTCGACGCGAGTCAGCGAGGCCAGCGTGATTGCCCCACCCGCCGCTACGAAGAACACCAAACGGACTTCAGTCACCGCCCGCCATAACAGATAGATCGAGAGCACGAAGAGGAACCAGAACGTCGGGCCGCGGATGAGTTCGGGGCTCCATTCGATCAGGTTGGCATGAACTGCGTACAGCAGGCACGCTACCAGGGCCACCCGATCGTCGAACTGCCGACGCGCCCAGCCGTACAACGGCAGCACAACCAGGCTGGAGATCACGACCCCCCACAGCTTGCCGGCAACGTCCCAGTCCAGCCCCAGGCGGTGCAGGCCCACCAATAAGACCGGGAAGGTGTTCAGGTGCATCTTCTGGAGCCCCCCTTCGAGGTCGCCCTCATCCAGCGCGCGAGCCAGCCGGATGTAGAGGATCCCGTCGGGACAGACAACCTCGGTCTTCAGGGCTATCAGGATCCGCGGCAACAGACACAGCAACACCAACCCTGCCAGCAGCCAGGGCGCAGGCGAAAACGCCCTCCGCTGCGGTTCTGGACCAGCCAGATGATTGGGATAATCCGCCGGGATCGATTGGAAAAAGGCGCGAAGATCCGCCATGGGGGTTTTGGGGGAGTACGCGAAACAGGTCGAACAGCCGTGCCTCTCCGCACCACTGAACCGGGCCTACCGCGCAGGGTGGTTCCGTATCTTCGAGGCAGCCCCTCTATGCGGTAGTTTCGGCAAACCTTACCCAGTTTGTTAAGCCCAACTGCGGTCAGTGCTGATCCCGGTCTTCCGCCTCCGGGATTCCTTCCCGGCCCCACCCACCGGCAGCCCGCATTTGCAGTGCCAGTTGGTCTTTGCGTGGCGCAACTGTGCTTAGAGCCTCAGGTGTTTCGGGATCCAAAGACCATCATTCGCTTCCGGAACGGTGCACTGGAAATCCCTGCCATGGGTGAAGGGGCAGGTGATCTCTTGAAGCGGCGTGTATTTACGCGATCTTGCGCTCTGCGTCAAGCTCCGTTCCAACAGTGGTAGCATTGCATCAACGCGTATCGACGCCAGACCGCGGGAAGCCATGGGGGGAAGTGCTGGCAGAGACGAACGGTTGGCATGCTGGCTGTGCCAGCAGTGTGGAGATGAAGCGGCGTTGCGGGTCTGCTCGGGGATTCGGCAGGGCCCACCAAGGAGCCCCAACACCAAGGAGCCCCAAGCCGTTCTGGGACCTTCCCAAGCGTGGCATTTCGGTTCTGACTCGGATTGACAAATGCGGCGCTACCAGGGGGCCGACGTACCGTCGGCCGCTAACCCGGATTATTCATAAACCGAGGATTGCTGGGGCATGAGCGGCGGGGAA
>CAZUAM010000360.1:0-7541 GCA_964618095.1 uncultured Planctomycetaceae bacterium
CGACCAGTGGCGGCCCAACTCGAGATAGCGGGCCACCCGGGTTGCGTGCGGGAGATTCACCTCCGGATCCTCCAGCAACGGGTCGACCTCGAAGCTGACGTAGCCGTCGTTGCCTTGGGTCTGTTGCCAGACGGGCAGGAAGACGTCCTGGGCGCCGCGGACCAACTGATCGGTCATTTGCCAGGCGATTTGCCCGTCGTCGAGGCCCTCCCGCAGCAGACGCTCGATCTGGTCGTCGAAGCGGCCGGAGGCCAACAGGTCGGCCACGATGATCGGGTTGGACGTAGCCCCGGTTGCCCCCGTGGCCCGGTTGCTGCGAACCAGTTCGGGATCGATCGAGTCGAGCCAGAGCTTCGTGCCGGTGTCCAACAGCGACTGAATGGGAGGAGTCATGGCATTGGTATTTGTCGATGGGGTGCGAGGTCTGCTGGATTGTCTCGCGGCCGCCCACTGAACGGCCAGGTGCCGTGCGCCGCGTGTGTGGCAAGTTTTCCTGGCAACTCGGCCCTTGGGGTGGCTGGGGTCGAGCGCAGCGAGCCCCCAGAAGATGGCGCTGGGGGCAGCCTGCGGCTGACCACCAGCCACCCACTCAACTGCCACGAAAACTTGCCACACACTGCACCGGCCTATCGTCCATGAATGATTGTGGATTTCCCCCCGCAAGGGAACCCCCTCGTTCCGGGGTGGGCTGGGGTACCAATGTCGAAATTCTGTGGGAATATTAACGCCTGGGTAAGCTGGGTCGCAATCAGGGGGCTTTACTGGTAAAAAAAACTGCGGCTTCTCTTCCGAATTTGACGGTTATTCCTGTATGTCCGGCGGTCGGTTGGCCGATTAGGCAGGTGTGAAGTTCTGCGACCAGCCGGTCAGTGCGCGTCGGAGACTGCCGCCCGCTGGCGAGTCAAGGAGGGTGAACTGGTGAAGAAGACAACAAGGAGCATTCTGGTCAAGCTGGCTTTGTTGGGGTTGCTCGGTGGGGGCCAATCCGCAGGCGCGGAGGAAGCCCCGGTCCTGGCCAACCCACCTGCCGAGGCAAGGATACTCATCGGGGCGGAGTTGCCCACCGAGGCAGCCACACCGAGCGACGCAGTGGTCGTCGATGGGCAGCCGGTGCCGGCGTTCACGCCCGCGGAGTCGGCCGAGATGTTGCCCGATTCCGGCTTCGGCGAAATGGTACTCGTGCCCGACCAATCGGTGGCCCTGGACGGCGGGACCTGGGGAGCGGCACCGTTGGGCCCGTGCTGTGCCGTCTGCGGCGGCGGAGATTCCTGTCCGCCAAACTGGTATACCCACCAAGAAACCCGCATCTTGGCCCGCAATTGGCCCGAAGAGTTCGGCCTGGTGTACGAGGACGCGTTCATCGGCCTCGACTCGGGTGGCAACCCCTTGTTCACACCCCAGGCGATTATGAGCACGCGCGACGCAGGTTTCGACGTCGCGGCAGGGTACGCTGCCACCGTGGGGCGTTATCTGGGTCGGGACGCGGAGAACCGCGACTGGTTCCTCGAGTTTTCCTACTGGGGCCTGAACGATTGGAGGGAGTCGCGGGCGGTCACGGGCGAACGATTGACCGATAACACCGGGACCGTGCTCCCGGTCATAGCCACTTTCGGCAGCCTCAACAGCGGGTTCGACCCGGCCAGCGGCGCCCCGAGCATCTCGTTCCCGTTCGGCTTGACCATCCCCACCACCACCTTCAACTCGCCGGTAGCACACTCGATTCTGCTAAGGGTCGGCGGCTTCAACCGGGCCGATGAGCACCGGATCGCTTACCAGTCGGGCATCCACAACTATGAACTGAACCTCCGAATCCACCCCCGCGCCCCGATGGGCCGCTTGGTGCTGCACCCCAACGGAAGATGGCGGCGGGAATGCCGGCCGGGACGGCACTTCTCGTATCTGTTCGGGGTGCGCGTGATGTCGCTTGACGAACGGTTCGACTGGCGGAGCACCGGGCTCATCAACACCTACGACCCCACTACCGGCGCCCTTCTTGCCTCCGCGCCCGTTTCCGCCGAGTACCTCGTCCGGACCTATAACGATCTGCTCGGCTTGCAGGTCGGGGCAGACTTGACCTACAGAAAGTGTAAGTACACCTACGGTGTTCGGGTCAAGGCCAGCCCTTGCATCAACTTTGCCAGCCAGGTCAGCCGCGTGGTGACCAACGCCGCGGATGATCCCTATGCCACGATCCCGCTCGACTACCGCACCAGTCACGCCAGAGACGTCGTGACCTTCATCGGCGAGGTCGGATTTGTCGGCACCTACCGCCTTCGTCCCAACTTCAGCCTCCGCGCCTCGTACGATCTAATGTGGGTGACCGGGCTGGCCCTGGCGTCCGAACAGATCGCTTTCCAAACGGACCCCCCCGACGCAATCGACACCTACGGCATCAACTTCTACCAGGGACTCACGCTGGGATTCGAATGGATCTGGTGAGGCAGAGCGACGGTACTCGGTACTCAGTACGCAGTACTCAGTACGCAGTAGGTAGTACTCGGGACGCTGAGTCTGGGGGTGGCAATTCATTGCCACCCAGATCCCCATGACCTCACGAAGTGGGCGGTAGATCGCTGGCGAGTCAGTCATGCCCACGGGTTTGCGGCCCGTGGGTTTTCTGTTGGACTGGGAATTACTGCACCCGCCCTGGACTATGGACCACCCAGCGATGGATACGGCCCTCTGACTTCAGAGGGGATTTGCCGGCCGAAGTCTGAGCGGTCAAGGCGGCAACTCGAAAGATGCTCGCTTCCGAAAGAGCACGGGACTGGGTAAGGCGGGGCAAGCGGGAGGCCTGGGGCGAAAGAATCAGGGCCAGATTGGCCGATGTCGGCATGGACGCGGGGCCCGCCGGCGTGTAAGCTAGGTATCGTAACAACCCAGAGCATCGCCAGGACCCCGGCGGTGCATGCCGGACGGATCGGCTGCCCCGCCACGCCGTACCCTTGGACGAACGATAAAGCCGCTGGAGACAATATGCGCCGGCGGTGCGGCGGCCGGCGGGTCACCTATCGGGGGGTATCCGGCGGTGGCCAACGTTCCGCGCAGGACGGGCGCCAAACACGTGTATCTATCTTGGGGGGCCCGTGAAGATTGAAATCAGAGCTTGGCTTCCCACGGCGGTTTGCCGCGGCAAAAACCACTGGTAGCCGGGACGCAACGCGTCGCGGGAGACTCTCGCAGGAGTCATTCGATGGCATTCTTTTCTCTAGTCCATACCGCGACGCGTTGCGTCCCGGCTATCGTGACCTCCTCGTCAGATTAGATGCCACCAACCACTGCCCGAGACTCGAAAACACCCTCTTGATAGGCCTCTCGACGTATGAACCAGTCGTTCTTCGCCCGCCGAAGCGGTCTGATCATCCTGCTGATCGTCTTTCTGGTACCCTTTATCTGGATGGGTACGCGTCGGGCGCTGGAAAGCAACCGCAACGACGTCAAGGATTGGCTGCCCGACGACTTCCCGGAAACCAAGACCCATCGCTGGTTCCGGGAGCACTTCCCCCACGAGCAGTTCGTGCTGGCCAGTTGGGAGGGTTGCACGCTGGACGACCCGCGGCTGGAGCTGCTTGCCAAGAAGCTGGCCCCCCCGGAAGAGCCGCGCCCGGCCGGGGAGCCCTGGTTCTTCAAGAGCGTGCTGACCGGCCGCCGCCTGGTCGATGAGTTGCAAGCGCGATACCCCGACCTCTCCGAGGAAGAGGTGCTCAGGCGGCTGGAGGGTTCGCTGATTGGGGAGGACCACTACAAGACCTGCCTGGTCGTCACGCTCAGCGAGGAAGCCAAGGGCAAGAACCTCCGCGACGCCCTGGAGAAAATCCGCGACCTTGCCCGAGACTGTGACGTCGAGCCTAAGAAGAAGGAGGCGACGGGTAATTCCCTGGTCCGAGCGTTCGACAGCGTCGTTCTGACCTTCAGGGAAATGATCTTCGGCCGGGAGACGCAACATGAAGGGATCTACTTGGGTGGACCGCCGGTCGACAACGTGGCCATCGACGTGGAAGGAGAACGCACCCTGTATCGGCTGGCGGGACTATCGGCGCTGGTCGGGTTGGGGATCTCCTGGCTCTGTTTCCGCAGCATCCGGTTGACGATCATGGTCTTTTTCGTTGCCCTGCTGGCCGCCGGTATCGGTCTGGCTTCCGTCTTCTTCAGCGGCGTGTTCTTCAAGGGCAATACCGTCGACGCCATCTTGCTCTCGATGCCCTCGTTGGTCTACGTGCTGGCGATCTCCGGAGCGGTCCACATCATCAATTACTACCACGATGCGGTCCGCGAGCACGGCCTGGAGCGGGCCCCGGAGTGGGCCCTGAAGCACGGCTGGGTACCCTGTGCCTTGGCGGCCGTCACCACGGCGCTGGGATTGGGGTCCCTGGTGGCCAGCCACCTGATCCCCATCAATAAGTTCGGAATCTATTCCGCCTGGGGCGTGTTGGCCACGCTGGGCCTGCTCTTCTTGTATCTGCCCGCCTGCTTCCATTACTTGCCCTCCCGGGAGTACGTCAAGGGAGGCTCCAAGAATCCCGATGGCCGGCCGGACACCTCGGTTTTCACCCGCTTCTGGCAGGCCGTCGGTCGGCTCATCACCCGATACAACCTCCCAGTCACGGTCGGCTGCCTGCTGATCATGGCCTTCTTCGCACTGGGGCTGCGTGGGAGCAAGAGGCTGGGGATCCCCGGGATCCAGACCTCGGTCAAGCTGATGAAGCTCTTCTCGCCCGACGCCGAGATTATTCACGACTACGGTTGGCTGGAGGAACAGCTTGGCCCGCTGGTGCCGATGGAAATCGTGATCCACGTCGATAACCAGAAGTGCAAGCTGAGCACCGTGGACCGGATGCGGCTGGCCCAACACGTCGAACGTGCCGTCGAAGGGCTGGAAGACGTCGGCGGGGCCCTCTCCGCCGCCACCTTTGCCCCCGACATCGCCCCGGAAAGACGAAGGCCCACCGTTTGGGAACGAATGGCTGGCATTGACCCGGGGCGGGAAACCGATCGCCAGCTCAGCAGGATCCTTGAGAAACACCGCAAGCAATTCCACGAATACCTCGCCGTCGACAAGGACATCGCGGTCGCCGACCAGCAAAGCAGCCCCACCCTCAAACAGCTCGGCATCCGCGGAGATCTCGCCAAGCTGCTGGAAGCCAACCAACTCGGTACCCTCCAGGCCATCGAGCAGCACGGCAACCTGGAATCCGTCGAGGGCATGGGGGCCGAACAGGCTGCCGAAGTGGCCCGGGCCATCGACGCCTGGCAGTCGGCCCACCCCGACCCCACTCTCAAAGAGCTCGGCATCGGCGGCCAGCTCGCCCAACGGCTGCAAGCCAAGAACTTGACAAGCCTGTTGGCGATCGAGACCTACGCCGACCAGGGATCCATAGAGGAGAAGCTGGCACAGATCCGCGGTATCGAGCCCGAGCAGGCCGCCGAAGTGGCCCAGGCGATCGACCAGTGGCGGACCGCCCACGGCGAAGAACTCTGGCGGATCAGCGCCCGGGTAGCAGCCTTGGGGGACCTGGACTACGGGCTGTTCGTCAACGATTTGAAGAACCGAGTCGCCCCGGTGCTGGCGGAGTATGAGAAGCACGGGGTGGAAGGGATCCACGCCACCTACACCGGCCTGGTTCCCCTAATCTACAAGGCCCAGCACGAGTTGCTCAGCGGGCTGTATAGCAGCCTGAAATGGGCCTTCCTGCTGATCGCCCTGGTGATGATCTTCGTCCTACGGAGCCCCTCGGCCGGACTGCTGTCGATGGTCCCCAACCTCTTTCCCGTGGTGCTGATCTTCGGGTTGATGGGCTGGCTGAAGATCCTGGTCGACGTGGGCACGATGATGACCGCCAGCGTGGCCCTGGGCGTGGCCGTGGACGATACCGTGCATTTTCTGACCTGGTTCCGCCGCGGGCTGGACCAGGGCCGGGACCGCAAGGGGGCCGTGATGCTGGCCTACGAGCGCTGCGGCACGGCGATGTCCCAGACCACGCTGATCGGCGGACTGGGCCTCTCGGTGTTTGCCTTCAGCACCTTCACCCCCACCCAGCGATTCGGCGTCCTGATGCTGACCCTGCTGGCCGCCGCGCTGGTCGGCGACCTGATCTTTCTGCCCGCCTTGCTCTCCGGCCCCGTGGGCCGCGTCTTCCGCGCCTCGACGAAGAGGCCGCCCAAGGAACCTCCACCCCAGCAGACCGCCGGGGCGGCCCCCGACGAAGAAGTCGTGGCGGTGCCCATCGCCGGCGCCCCTCCCGTGCGTCACCTCCGCCGCGAGCCACCGCATCGCTCCACCAGGGCGTCATAGGCGGGTGGGCCGTTCTCTTGCGCCCGCTGCTTGCAGCTTCGCCTGGATTTCGTAGGCTGAGACGAAGTCCCAGCTTGGTTCCGTGAAGCCGAAAGGAAGGGCTCCGCTGCGCTCCGCCCCGGCCGCCGTCATCGTCCGGAGTGGATGGGGCCGTTTTTTCGGTTTTCTCTTCAACAGATCCGCCCCCAAGCGCAAATAGGATGGTAGAGGCGCGGGAGAGGGACCATGGAAATGGACCACCAACCCGACGAGCGGTTGATGCAGCAAGTCGCCCTCGGCAAGCGCGAGTGCGTGGGCATGCTGCTGCGACGCCACGCCAGCGAGCTGTTGACCTTCATCCAGCGGATGATCGGCGACCGGCATCGCAGCGAGGAGCTGTTCCAGGAGGTCTTCCTGGCCGTCTGGACCGCACGTCGCCGGTACCAGTATCCGCGGCCGTTTCGGCCCTGGCTGTTCGGGATTGCCACAAACAAGTGCCGTGCCGCGTTCCGCAAGCCGGTGCCCTTCCCGGTGGTGCCCGACGAGTCTCCTGCCGTCTCTGCGGTCACACCCGATCCTTCACCGGTCGAGGCAGCCATCGCCTCCGAGACCGCCACTCTGGTGGCCGCGGCCGTGGCCGGGTTGCCTCCCGGCCAGCGGACGGTGGTGGTGCTGCGAATCTGGAACGGACTGCCGTACAAGGAGATTGCCGAGATCGTCCAGCGGACCGAATCCACGGTTCGTTCGCAGATGTGCCACGCATTGGCCGGGCTGCGAAAGTACCTCGAACCCCGCCTGCGATGAGCCGAAGTCCGGTAGGGTGGGTGTTTGCACCCACGCACCCTACCAGTGCCGAGGAGCCCGAACCATGCTCAATCCCAATGACCACGTGCTAGAATACGTCGACGCCTATCTGCACGAGGCCCTCTCGGCCGACGATGCCGAGATCGTCTCGCGCCACTGCCAGTCCTGCCCGATCTGCCAGGTCGCCCTGGAGGAGGCCCGCCGGCGCCTCGACGCCATGCAGGCCCTGCCGGTGGTCGAGGCCTCGGAAGAGTTGATCCGGGCGACGCGGCAGAGGATCGAGCGGGTCCCGCGCTTCCGGCCCACAGTGGCCCAAATCGCGCTCTCCCTTGCGGCGGCCGCCGCGGTGATCCGGCCGGGGCTGCCCATCGCCGCGCTCTGGATCGGCTTCGGGATCGTGGTTCTGGTCATCGCCTCGGTCTGGTCCCGCGCGGCGCTGATGCCCGTCGAGTCCTGCCCGCGCTGC
>CAZUAM010000361.1:0-7523 GCA_964618095.1 uncultured Planctomycetaceae bacterium
AGTTCGACCGGGCGATTGCGGACTTCTCAAGGGCGATCCAACTCGATCCGAAGTCCGCGATGGCTCATTACAACCGAGGTGTTGCCCACGCAAACAATGGCCAGCTTGACCAAGCCATCGCGGATTACACCGAAGCGATTCGCCTCGATCCCAAATTCGAGAACGTCCACTGGAACCGGGCGCTCGCCTACTCTGACAAGGGCCAGGTCGAAAACGCCATTGGCGACTACACGGCTGTCATCCAGGTCAATCCGAAGGACGCCCGCGTCTACATCAAGCGAGGGGGCTGCTACCGCGAGAAAGGCCAACTCGACAAGGCCATCGCCGATTACGACAAGGCACAGCAACTCGACCCGAAGGACGCAAAGATCTACTTTTACCGAGGGGTTGCCTATGGGAAAAAGGGCGATCACGACAGGGAAATCGCCGACTACACGGAGGCGATTCGTCTCGATCCCAAATTCGAGGCCGCCCACTGGAACCGGGCGCTCACCTACTTTGGCAAGGGCCAGGTCGAAAACGCCATTGTCGACTACACGGCAGTCATCCAGCTCAATCCGAAGCACGCCTGCGCCTACCTTAACCGAGGAGGCTGCTACCACGAGAAAGGCCAGCTCGACAAGGCCATTGCCGACTGCGATGAAGCGATCCACCTTGATCCCCGGTTCGTATACGCGTACCGGTCTCGGGCCAAAACGCATGAACAGGCGGGCCAATTCACCAGAGCGCTGGCCGACTACCGCAAGGCGCTTGAGCTCCGTCCGCAAGAATGGTCCCTGACGAACAATCTAGCGTGGTTGCTGGCCACCTGCCCTGACCCAGCAGTCCGGGACCCCGAGCGGGCCGTCGCACTGGCCACCGAAGCCGTAAAGCAAGGCCCCGCAAAAGCAGACTTCTGGAACACGCTGGGCGTGGCCCAGTACCGCACGGGCAACTGGGCCGCGGCGCTCGAGGGGCTTCAAAAGGCTGCCGGACTTCACACGCCCCCCCACGGTGCCGATTGTCTCTTCCTGGCCATGGTCCACTGGCAACTCGGCCGCCAGGACGAAGCCCGCCACTGGTATGACAAAGCCGTCGAGTGCACGGGCAGGACCGCCACAGAGGATGACGAACTGCGCCGCTTCCGCGCCGAGGCAGCCGAGTTATTAGGCATTCCCGACAAATCGGGGATTGATTCCCAAACCCACACACGATCCGAGAAGAAGGAGACCGAGCAACCCGAGCAAAGTACAGCAGAACCTGAAGGGAAAGCCAGGAATCCGAACGACCAGCCCTAGGCTGTTGCGGCCTTCCCCCCTTGCCCTTCCACGTTCGAAGAAAGCGGCCGGTGAGGCCCCGCTTGCGACGAGACACCCCACCGGCCCAGCCTCGCCCGGGCGGCCGGTCTGCGCGCCCGGAAACGTGGTCTTCTTATTGTACCGTAGACCAAATCTCAGACACAGCAAAGGAGACACAGCATGTTCAAACACCCCAAACCATTGGATACGGAGACTTGGCGACTACCGACCCGAGGCATCGGGATAGATGGTCACATCGAGGCACGCCTTCAGGGGCACACGTCAATCACACGTGGATTGCTCGTATCGGTACTCAGCTTTCTAGCCTTCTCAATGGGGGGAGTTGATGCTGAAGCAGCAGAAATGGGAAGGGTCTTGTGGGATCAGGCGCACGGGGAGGACGCCACGATGGCGAGTTCTCAAAGGTTCGTGCAGGAATTGGAAAAGAATGGTTTTGAGGTTATTCCGAACGCAATAAGGCCTATTACGCCTGAGTTGCTTGAAGGATGTGACGTGCTCGTGATCGGCGGCCCGTATGGCGGTGCTCCTCTGCAGTATCCTTTCTCGGTAAGTGAGGTCCAAGCGATCGTGAACTTCGTCGAGCAAGGGCACGGGCTTCTCGAGCAGTCCATCATGAGCAATTCCGCTATCGAAACGGCCAATCAGGTCTCAACCGCTTTCGGAGTGACTTTTCTGCTGCCGCGCGTCTTTGATGACACCAATTACTGTTCTCACACGGCCAATCCCATTATCCATGAGATGATTGCCCATCCCGTAACAGACGGTATACGGCAGTTCGTGCTGGAAGAGCCTGGCCCCTTCGAACTTAGCGACGGTGCGTACCCAATAGCGTGGGGTGATGAGGACGCATATCTGGTGCCCCCAACAGTTCTCCTTCCCAATCCGCCAGTTGTCGTAGCTTCAAATGACCGGGCTGGAAGGGCTGTTTTTATCCACGAGGGGGATCTGTTTCAGGATTGGTGGCTGGATGGAATTGAGGGTCATGGCTGCCTCAATGACAACCTGCAGTTGGGCGTGAACACGGTGCGTTGGCTTGCTACTCCCGAACCGTCGGCTATAACGTTGGTTGCCACCGGGCTGATTGGCCTTCTGGCCTTTGGGTGGCGTTGGAGGAGATCGCAACGGTGTAGCGGGTAGCCAACACGGAACGGGAAGCCCTGTTGTCCTTCTCGGACAACCGCATCCCTAACAGAGGAGGAATCCAACAACTGGGCAAACCCTACTGGCCCCTGACAAAAAGCGGCCGGTGAGGCCCCGCTAGCGACGAGATACCTCACCGGACTGGCCTCGCCCGGGCGGCTAGCCTGCGCGCCCGCGCGATTGGTTGGTGCGGCTCCGTGGCCCATTTCTTGCCCTCGACCTTTGGTCCCGAATACTGTACACTTGTTGCCGTATCCATCGCACGTAAAACCTCCGCCGCAAGGCCTGCGGCGGGGGTGGTGCTGACCACCGGGGAACAGGCCCGGGGGCCCGTGGATCGGTAAACCCAAGAAAACCCGGAGCCGAACCACGGTAGCCCGAGAGTCGACCGAGACCGCTTCGCTGGACGAGACTCCCCGACCGCACGCCGATGGATACGTATCTTGGGCGTGCGGGTGGCTCGTCCCGGCTTGCCTGTCGGCGTGGCGACTTCCGGCCGCGTCTGTCGCGGGCACCGTCGAAGGACAAGACGCGTTGCCACGCCGGCGGCCGCAGAAGTCCGCCCGTGAAAAAACGCCTCCAGACCCAACTCCGGGCAGTTCTTTGGCAAGCTGGTGATTGGGCTCGATGCCCGTTACGCGTGCTCCTCGTTCCCACGCTCCGCGTGGGAACGTGACTTCGGTTGTGGCAGCGTCTCCCGACCCTGCCACTGATCGCGACGTCACGACCGCCGCAGCGGCAAGCGGAGATTTCCCGCGCACGCTGCCCTTCACACGGCCATTCTTGGAATTTGCCCGGCCAAAACGGCCAACAATCCCCCCGCTGCCAACCCGTTGCCACGTCGAGACTTCCGCCCAGGGGTCTATGCCCCGATTCCTCTTGACAGGCATAATCGCGGCAGCAGATCGCCGTGCCCCCGGCGATGGAACCTTTCGGGCGGCAAGAAGTTACAACACGCCAACCCGCGCCCGCTGCATTTTTGACGCGGCAAAGCATACTCTCAAGAACTCAAAAAACCCGCCAATCACGCCGCCCAAGCCCACATCGGCGTCGACGCCTGCTGAGAACTCCCCTAAGGCCGGTCCGGCTTGATCTACCAAGCAGCCAAGGCTAAGCGGAACCGGGCAAACGCTTCAACGTCGCGTTGGCGTCCCACGGGCATCTTGCCCGTGCACTGGCCAGACGCCGGTGGCACCCACCTTGCGATCTCTAGTCTCGTTCGATCGGCGACTGAAGCCGCCTCCTACACCCTGCTAGGACTTGTTGCCCACGGTGTGCAAGCCGGCCCGCCGATCGAGTTGCCATGCGCGGCGATCCATGGTATCCATGGTATGCAGCTCGGACGGCACGCGGGGATAGGGCCCCGCGGCTCACCGGTTACGCCGCATCGAGGAGAACGCAAGATGCTAACCACAAGAACATGGGCGTGCCTGGTAGTCGTGGCCACGGCCGCCACGGTCCGGGCCGGGGATTGGCCGACCTTTCGGCACGACAACCACCGCAGCGGAAAGACCGCCGAGCGGCTGTCGGCCCCGTCCCTTAAGCGACAGTGGACGTGGCAGTCGCCGCACCCCCCGCAGCCGGCCTGGGCCGGACCGGCCAAGTGGGACGCCTACGCCAATCTGAAGCCGCTCCGCTCGATGCGCAACTACGACCCGGTCTTCCATCCGATCGCCGTCGGCGACCGGGTCTACTTCGGCTCTTCGGTCGATGATTCGGTCCATTGTCTGGACGCGGCCAGCGGCAAGGAAAAATGGTCGTACACGACCGACGGGCCCGTGCGAATCGCCCCCGCCTATGTCAACGGCAGGTTGTATTTCGGCTCCGACGACGGACGGGCCTATTGCCTGCGGGCCGAGGACGGCAGCCTGGTCTGGAAATACCGCCCCGCGCCCGCCGGGCGGCGGATCCTGAACAACGGCCGGATGATCTCGCCGTGGCCCTGCCGAACCGGCGTGCTGGTCGCCGGCGATACGGCCTATTTCGGCGCCGGCATGCTGCCCTGGGAGGAGTCCTATCTGTGTGCGGTCGACGCCCGGACCGGCAAGGTGGAGGGACCGGGCCGCTACGTCAAGCAACAATCCGGGGTGACCATGGAAGGGACCTTGTTGGCCTCGCGGCGGCAGTTGTTCTCGCCCCAGGGCCGGGTGCCCCCGTTGCTGTTCGATCGGGCCGACGGCAAGTCGCTGGGATCGCTGGACGGGAAGGGAGGCGGCGGCTGCTTTGTGCTCGTGACCGACGACGACCGGGTGTTGCACGGACCGGGGAACAAGACCGGCTGGATCAGCGAGAGCAACGCCCAGACCCGCGAGCGGCTTGCCTCGTTCGGCGGCGGCAACGAGATGATCGTCGACGGCGAGAGCGCGTATCTGTTGACCGACTACCGGCTGACGGCCCTGGGGCGCCGGACCAGGAAGGCCCGCTGGAGCAAGCCCTGCGAATACCCCTATGCACTGATCCTGGCCGGCGACACCCTGTTCGCGGGCGGCCGCGACGTGGTCGCCGCGCTGCGGGCCAAGGATGGGAAGTTGCTCTGGGAGGGCGAGGTGCCCGGCAGGGCATACGGGCTGGCCGTGGCCGGCGGCCGGCTCCTGGTCGGCACCGACGAAGGGGCCGTCTGCTGTTTCCGCCCGGGAGTCAAGCCCGCCACCGCCAAAACGGTTGCCGGATCACCGCAGAGGGATGAAGAGCCGCTGGCTCCCGTCCGGCCGGCGAAAGATGCGGAACCGCTTACCCTGGCCGTGGGGCCCTATCTGAAGTTCACCGGTCGCGACGCGGCGGTCGTACGTTGGCAGACCCGGCAGCCCTCGCCGACGATCCTGGAATACGGCAGCGGAGAAGAAGATGTCCGCAGGACCGGGGACGCAGCCCTAAAGACCAAGCACGAGGCAAGGCTGACGGGGCTCCGCCATAACACGGTCCACTGGTACGTGATCAAGGGCGTCGTCGGCAAGAAGAGACGTGCCACCGAGAAGTTCGAGTGCGACACCTTCTTCAACTACACGCCGCCCGCGGCGCCCGCAGACGGCCAGCCGTATCCCAACCCCAAGTTGGAGCGTGCGGTGGGCGAGATAGCAGCGATTCTCCTGGACACGTGCGATGTGCGGCAGGGGATCTGCTTGATGATCGGCGGCAATGCCCGGATAGCGTACGAGCTAATCCGACGGAGCGAGTTACGGGTAATCGTCGTGGACACCGATGCGGAGGCCGTCGCATCGGCTCGGCGGCTGTTGCAAGCGGCGGGCGTATACGGCGCGCGTGCGACCGTCCACCACGTCGACTCATTGAAGAAACTACCGTTTACCGGCAACTTCGCCAATCTCATCCTACCCCATCAAGCGACGAGTTGGAACCCGGAGTGGTTCCGCCTTCTTAGGCCGGACGGCGGTGTGGTTACCCGCTCGTTCGCTCTCGCTCCGCCGGAGCAGAAATCCCGTTTTCTGAAGACCGCGACCGGGTTGGGCATGAAGATCCGCGAAGGCCCCCTGGGGCACGACGTGTGTGCAGTACGCTCGCCGCTTGCCGGCCGCGGCGTCTGGTCGCACCAGTCCGGCCTGCCCGACAACTCGGCCTACGGCGGCGAATCGCTGGAGGGGGCCCGCAGCGCCGACGATCTGGCCGTGCAGTGGGTCGGCCGCCCGGGCCCCCGGGCCCAGGCCGATCGCAACGGACGAAAGCCCTCGCCGCTGGCGATCGGCGGCCGGCTGCTGATGCAGGGGTTGCATCGGATCATCGCCCTGGACGCCTACAACGGCACGATCCTCTGGTCGCTGGAGATCCCGCACTTCGAGCGCTTCAACGTGCCGCGCGACTGTAGCAACTGGTGCGCCGACGGGCGGCACGTCTTCGCCGTCGTGAGGGACAAATGCTGGCGGATCGACGCCGCCGACGGAAAGGTCTCGAAGTTCTATCCGGTGATTGCCGGGCCCAAGGACGACTGGGATTATGACTGGGGCTACGTAGCCAGCCACGAAGACGGCCTGGTCGGCAGCGCCGTCAAGCAGGGAACCTCCTGGACCAACTTCTTCGGCGGCGCCGGCTGGTACGACGCCCGAAGCGGGCCGGAGAGCTACAAGATCTGTAGCGACAAACTGTTCTCGCTCGACAAGCAGTCGGGCAAAGTCCGCTGGACGTACGTCCGCGGGCTGGTGATCAATCCTACGATCACCGTCGGCGACGGCCGGGTCTGGTTCGTCGAGTGCCGCAACGCCAAGGCGATCGACTCCGACCAGCGGCGTCTGGGCATGGCCGAGCTGTGGAACGACCAGTTCCTGGTCGCTCTCAACGTGGGGACCGGCCGGAAGCTCTGGGAAACGCCGATCGACACGGCCGACGGCCTGGTGGTCTTCTACCTGGCCTACGCCGACTGCCGCCTGGTGCTGGTCTCCTCCGACGAGAAGTACCACGTCTACGCCTTCGACGCCACCGACGGCTCCGCGGTCTGGGACGTTCGGTTCGACTGGCCCGGCAAGGACCACGGCAAACACATGTCGCGCCCGGCGATCGTCGGCGGCAAGGTCTACGTGCGGCCGCGGGTGATCGACCTGGCCACCGGCAAGATCCAAGAGACGCCCATGCCCGGCGGCGGCTGCGGGACCTATGCCGTGACCGACCACACGGTGATCTTCCGCGACGGCAACGTCACGCTATGGGACTTTCGGGGGAACAAGAAAAGCAGTTGGCATCGGCTGCGGCCCGGCTGCTGGCTGAGCACGATCCCGGCGGCCGGAATGCTCCTTTCGCCCGAGGGGGGCGGCGGATGCAGTTGCGGCAACTGGATGGAGACCTCGATCGGCTTCATGCCCAAACGCTCCGAGCAGTAGAGCCGCACCACCAGATCCATAAAGCCGCGACCGGTGGTCGCGCCAAAGAACGCCCAAAACCGGCCGGCCGTTTCTCCGGGCGCGACCACCGCTCGCGGCTTTATGGACCACGGCCAGCGTGATCCAATCCGGCGGCGTCTATGGTATTATCCACCGCGTGGGGCTAGACTATCAGATGTACGCCCCAAGCGAGTTTGTAGGATGTCGCCCCGTGCCGATACGCCGACCTCGCAGCCGCGACCGGACGACGAGCGGCCCGACG
>CAZUAM010000362.1:0-7508 GCA_964618095.1 uncultured Planctomycetaceae bacterium
AATCGAGATTGTCAACGAGGCGGGAAAGACCGACGCAGAATCCGTGATGCCCAAGGTCCTGGAAATGTATCTGGGCACCGGAATCCTCGGCCTGGTGATTGCCGGACTCCTGGCCGCCTTCATGTCAACCTTCAGTGCCACGGTCAACGCCGGTGCCTCCTACATCGTTCGCGATCTGTGGCAGCCGCTGGTCCGTCCCGACGCCGACCAGAAGCACCTCGTCCGCGCCAGCTACGTGGCCACGCTGGCGATCGTATTGATCGGCACCTTGATCGGCTTCTGTGCCGATTCGATCCGCCAGGTCTGGGACTGGCTGATGATGGCCTTGGGGGCGGCCTTCGTTGTCCCCAACGTGCTGCGGTGGTACTGGTGGCGCTTCAACGGCTGGGGCTACGCGGCCGGGACCTTGGCCGGCCTGGCCGGGGCACTGCCCCTGCTGATCCTCTCCCTGGTGAAGATCGAACCACCCTTGTACGTCACCTTCCCGGCCCTGTGCGGCGTCTCGCTGATCGCCTCGCTGGCCGGCACCTGGCTCACCCGACCCACGGACGACGCGATCCTCACGGCGTTCTACGAGAACGTCCGGCCGTTCGGCGCCTGGGGGCCCGTCCGCCGGCGATCCGACCTTTCGGCCCAGGACTTGGCCGACCCCTCGGAAAGCATGGCGCTGGCCGTGGTCAACGTGATCCTCGGCAGCGTGGTCGTCCTTGGGGCGTACCTTTTCCCGATGTACCTGGTTGGCCACTGGCACGCCCGGGCGATGCTCTGCCTTGGTCTGGCGTTGGCGGCGGGGGTGCTGTTATACTTCACCTGGTACCGGAACCTGCCGGAGCCAGGACCGTAGGATCACCGCCGCCGCCTGGCGGAAAACGAACGAAGGGGACCTGCCATGAAGCACGCGAGACCCAATCGGCCGATCACCAGGCGAACCGCTATTCGGCAGATGGCAGCCGCGGCGGCCGGCGTGGTGGGTAGCTGTCGGGTTGGACAGGGACAGCAGCCGCTCGCGGCCGGCGGGGCCATCCGTCTCGAAAAGCAGCCCACCGGCGCCGAAATCTGGCAGGTCACCACCGGGCAGTTCTCGCAGTCGAACATCTACTGCGAGGTCCCCTACTGTTCCGCCGACTCCCGGCACTTCGTCTACCAGAGACAAAACCCGAAACTATCGGGCAACCGCACCGAGTGGATGGTCGTCGAGCTGGGCACGTGGAAGCAACACCGGCTGGACGTGGGCACCGGGACCTCGGGCTGTGCGATCTCGCCCCACGGCACCTTTTACTATCTTAGGCGGGCCGCCGGCGGGGAGCTGGATTTGTTACGCGCCGACCTGTCGCGGGGAACGCCCGAGAAAGTCTACCGCTTCGAAAACGGCTCCCGACCCCGCAGCCTGGGAACCGTCTCGGCCGACGGCCGCCGCTACGCCTCCGGCTGCCTGCTGGGCGATAGGTGGCAGATGTTCGGCATTATGCTGGTCGACCTGAACACCGGCAGGCAGGCGATCATCGACCGCGACCCCTCCATCCTCAATCCGCATCCCCAGTTCGAGCCCGGCGAAAGCAAGCAGTTGATGATCCAGCACAACCGGGGCGGCAAGTATACACCCGAGGGGAAGCGCCTGCGGCTGGTCGGACCCGAAGGGGCCACCCTCTACCTGCTCTCCGTGCCGGACGGAAAACGAACCGAGCTCCAGGTGGGCAAACCCTTCACCACGCCCTGCACCGGGCACGAGGCCTGGATCGGCAAGACCCAGGAGATGCTGCTTTCGGTCAGCGCGCGGGATGACTTTGCGCCGAAGAAAGGCAACCTGTTGGGGGTCCGCGCAAACCGGCCGGCGCGAGTGGTGGCCAAGGGATACCGGTTCAACCACGTGGGCGTCAGCCGCTGTGGAAAACTCTTCTGTTGCGACGACTGGCAGGGAAGCTACAAACTGGTCATCGGCTCGGTCACCACCGGCAAGACGGCGGCGGTGTGCGATTCCAAGACCGTTCCGGGCCGTGCCCAGAACACCCATCCGCACGGCTACTTGACGCCCGATCTGAAATGGGTGATCTTCAACTCCAATCGCAGCGGACAGCCCCACGTCCACGCCGCCAGCGTACCCGAAGGGATGATCGAGAAGTTATCATAAAGCCGCGACCATCGGTCGCGCCTATTGGTGCTGAGAAAAAGAATGCGACGTGCCGTTTAGCGGCCGACGGTACGTCGGCCCGGAGAAACACCCGCGCCGCGTGGCCGCGGCGGCTAAACTCGTGCCCTGCCTCGGTGGAGGAAAGGCCCCAAATGACACCGCTTCGGCCGTGGATGAAGATCCTGCTCCGCTTCGCCGGTTGCTTCAACCTACTGGCCGGGCTGTGCATGATATGTCTTATCCACGAAGGATACAAGCTGCTGGACGTGCCAAAGCCCGAGCTGAAACTGCCGGTGCAGGTGATGGGTATCCTGGTGGCCCTGTTCGGCGTGGGCTATCACCTGGTGGCGTCCGGCCCGGTCGAGAACCGCAATATCCTCGTGCTGGGGTTCTGGAGCAAGGCCCTGGCCTCGATCGTGGCGCTGGCCTACGTGGCCGGCATTTTGACTCCGCAACTGCCCTGGTGGTTCGCGATCGTGGTGTTTTTCGCGGACGTCATCTACCTTCCACCGTTTTACGTGATTATGCGGCGGTTGAGCCAAGCGGCGCAGGCGAATGCGCTAAGCCGCAAGCGGCTTGCGCAGCCGCATTGACAATCGTACCCGGTGCGCCTACGCTTGTGCAGAAATCGCGCAACAGTTATGGCATTAGTCTCCCCACTTGCCCGCCGAAAAGGAGCACCTCATGGACTATCGCAGGATCATCCCCTGCCTGGACGTCAAAGACGGACGGCTGGTCAAAGGCGTGAATTTCGTGGATCTGAAGGACGTGGGCGACCCGGCCGAAAACGGCGCCGCCTACAGCGACGCCGGGGCCGACGAGCTGGTGTTTCTGGACATCACGGCCACCATCGAGAACCGCAAGACGCTGATCGACGCCGTCCGGCGCACGGTCGAGCGAATCTCCATCCCGCTCACGGTCGGCGGCGGCATCCGCACCGTCGGCGACATCGAGGAGCTGTTCGACGTCGGCGTCTCGAAGGTCTCGATCAACACCGCCGCGGTGCGCAACCCGGAGTTCCTCCAGGAGGCCGCCGAGCGGTTCGGAAGCGACAGGATCACCGTGGCCATCGACACGCGGACCATGACCTCAAAGCGCGAGAAGCTGCCCTCGGGCTTTGAGGTGATGGTCCGCGGCGGCACGGAGGGTGCCGCCATCGACGCGGTGGAGTGGGCCCGGAAGGTGGAAACGCTCGGGGCCGGGGCGATCCTGCCCACCAGCATGGATGCCGACGGCACGCAGGCCGGATACGACATCCCCATGACCCGGGCCGTCGCCGACGCGGTCGGCCTGCCGGTGATCGCCTCCGGCGGGGCGGGCACGCTGGAACACCTGGAAGAAGCGATCACCGAGGGCCACGCCGACGCGGTTCTGGTGGCCTCGATCGCCCACTTCGGCAAGTACACGATCCGGCAGATGAAGGAATACCTGGCCGGGAAAGGAATTCCGGTGAATCTCTGAATTCGAGGGTTGCCGGGGGGCTCCCGCTGCATATAATCACGTGGCGGTGCCGGTGCATCAAAGTCCTGGGCCCAAACGCTCGGTACGAGTGGACGTGGTGCGCAGGCGCGATTGTTCTCTTTTCGGATCATGATTCTTGACATGAGGGGGCCGCGTGATGAATCGCAATCCAGTTCGTTGTAGTGGAATCGCCCTGGCGATTGTCGGGGCCGCGCTGGTCGGCTTGGTGTCGTTGGGTTCGCGGAGCACCTCTGCGCAGGAGAAGCCGCCGACCAGCTACTCCCCGGTGGTGCTGGCCGAGGACTTCCCAACCACGGTGCGACGCATGGAGGCCGCCAAACCGCAAATCATCCGGCAGCACATGAAGTTGTTGAGCCAGCGGTATGACCTGGGCAACCGCCCGGCCCGTGGCGTGACCATGTCCCGCGGCAAGCCGGTCCAGGCGGGGGTGCGGGTGAAGCTACCCGCGGGGGTTAAGTCGTGGGAACAACTGGCCGCGATGAAGCCGGAGGAGATCCGCGAAAAAGGGCTGTGGCCCGCAGGATTCCTGCCCTTGCCGCACCCCAACCACGCCGAAGGAGGCCAGCTCTTCCCGAAACATCACATCGACGAGATCAAACGGCAGGAAGGCCGCGACCTGACACGCTTCGATCTGGATTTTGACCTGTCCGAGCATCTCCTGCCGGAATTTCCCCCGCCGATCTATCTGACCACACGAACGGATCTGGGCGACGTTTCGCAGGGGCGGGTGGTGACCCTTCAGAACTATTACAAGCTCTTCAACGGGATCCTCAACCCGAAACAACTGGAGGGCGTGCGGCTGTTGGTGACCCCGTTTCCTCAGCAGCAGTTCAACGCCACCGACGACCGACGATCGCTCAAGCCCAGCAGCGGGGTGACTTGCTTCGATTGCCACGTGAACGGTCACAGCAACGCCACCACCCACCTGGTCGGCGACATCCGCCCCCAGGAGTTCCGCCACCGCCTGGATACGCCGTCGCTGCGGGGTGTGAACGTGCAGCGGCTGTTCGGTTCGCAGCGGGCGTTGAAGAGCATCGAGGACTTCACCGAGTTTGAGCAGCGGGCCGCCTACTTCGACGGCGACCCGGTGATCGCTACCAAAAAAGGTGTGAACGTCCTGGAGCGCGGCAGCCAGGTCCACTTCATGGCCGAGTTCATGTCGATCCTCGACTTCCCGCCCGCACCGAAGCTGAACGTCTTCGGCACCCTGGACCGAACCAAGGCGACCGCCGCCGAGCTCCGCGGTCAGAAGGCCTTCTTCGAGAAAGGCCGCTGTGCCGTCTGCCACAACCCGCCCTACTATACCGACAACTCGATGCACAACCTCCAGACCGAACGGTTCGTCAAGCCGCAGATGGCCGGGGGCTGCATGACGACCGGCGACGGGCCGATCAAGACCTTCCCGCTGCGGGGCATCAAGGACTCGCCTCCGTACCTGCACGACGGGCGGCTCTTGACACTGGAAGACACGGTCGAGTTTCACGATCTGGTGCTTGGGACCCGGCTCAGCGCGCAGGAGAAGCAAGACCTGGTGGCGTTCATGCGCTGCCTGTAGTCGGCCTTGAGGAATTCGCTAGGGGCTAATACCCGGCCGGTCGCTCAAGTGGAAACCGGCAGGCTGAGCGTGGCCTGCAGTTGTGGAGCTGCGCAGACACGCAGGTCAGGCTTTCCAGCCTGACCGCGGAATTGTCAGGCCAGAAAGCCTGACCTACAGCACGAGTTCCTCTGCGGTTCCAGTTGGCTGACGAAGAGGGTACAATCTGGCGAGCCAAGTGCGGTGGGCAGGCCGCCTTGCGAACCACAGCGACAGGACAAGGAGCAAACCATGGGTACGAGAGGTCGTGAGATCGTCGGGATGGACGTAGACAGGGTCGTGGAATTGCTGAACAAGGCGTTCTGCGACGAGTGGCTGGCCTACCACCAATACTGGCTGGGTGCAAAGGTGGTCAAGGGCCCCACCAAGGACAACGTGATTGCCGAGCTGGTCCAGCACGCCGCCGACGAGCTGCGCCACGCCGACATGGTGGCCAACCGCATCATCCAACTGGGCGGTACCCCCATCACCGAACCCAAGAAGTGGTACGACTCGACGAACTGCGGATACGAGGCACCGGACGACCCCTACGTGCAGGCTCTGCTGGAGCAGAACATCCAGGGCGAACAGTGCGCGATCAGCGTCTACCATGCCATGATGCAGGAGACCAAGGACAAGGATCCGGTCACCTACGAGCTGGCTCTGCAGATCATGCAGGACGAGGTCGAGCACGAGGAAGACCTGCAAGCATTGTTGGAAGACCTCGAACTCATGGTGACGCGAGGGATGAAGTAGATCTGCATCTTGATCGCCCCAGGCGGCCCCGCAAGATTCAGCTCTCGCGCCTCCGCAGAATCTGCGAACGGGGCCCGCGAGGATTGTGGATGCAGCGGCGCATGGTTTCGCTTCCGCCCTTGTTCCGGCCTCTCCCGAACAGCGGGGAAGCCTTCTATACCTTCGGCTCCCAGCCCGGCTCGTACTCGCGGCTCCACAGCGCCGTGGCCTGCTGGTCGTCGAGGACGCGGCCGCTTTTCGAATCGCAGTGGAGTGCCCGGCCGGTGCGATGGGCGATCGAGCCGAGCAGACAGAGCAAAGTGCTCTTGTAGCCCGTTTCGATCTCGGCGTTAGCGGACGTCCCATTGCGGATCGCGTCGAGGAAATTGGCGATGTGGCCGGCGTCGCCGCCGCTGCCGCCTTGCTCCGCGATCAGCTTGTCGTTGCGATCGTAGACCTTGTAGCCGCCGCCGTTGATGATCAGGGTTCCCTTGTCGCCGTAGAACGAGGCCCCGAACATCGAGCCTTCGAAGCCCCGCCGGTGCCAGTTGCGGCCTTCCCAGACGATCATCTTGTCGCCGAACTCGAAGGTGACCACCTGCGAGTCGGGCGTCTGCTGGTCGTCGTCGAAGTAGTAGATCCCGCCACCCGAGCTGACCCGACTGGGGTAGTCCACCCCCAGGCCCCAGCGGGACATGTCCAGGCCGTGCACCCCGTTGTTGCCGATCTCGCCGGTTCCCCAGTGCCAGAACCAGTGCCAGTTGTAGTGGACCACGTTGTCGCGGTAGGGCCGTCGCGGCGCGGGGCCCTGCCAGAGCTGGTAGTCGAGCCAGTCGGGCACGGGGGCGGGTTTTCCACGGCCGATCGAACCGCGCATGTTGTTGTACCAGCTCCGCGAGAACAGCACCCGCCCAATCACGCCCTGGCGGAGCTTCTCGACCGCCTCGATGATCCCCGGCCAACTCCGCCGCTGGGTACCTACCTGGACCACGCGCCCGTTTTTCCGTGCGGCCGCCATCTGTAGCTCACCTTCGCGGGGATTGTGACAACACGGTTTTTCCACGTAAACGTGCTTTCCGGCCGCGCAGGCCAGGATCGTGGCCGGGGCGTGCCAGTGGTCCGGCGCGGCACAGATGAGCACGTCGACCGATTTGTCGTCCAGCAGGCGGCGGACGTCGGCCACCGGCTTGGGATCCTTCCCCGTCGCCTTGCCCAGTTCGCTGACCGCCTTGGCCAGCCGCTTCTTGCCGACGTCGCAGACGTAGGCCACTTCGACGCCCGGCTGGCGCTGGAATTGATGCGCCAAACCCAGGCCGCGGCCCAGGCCCATTACGCCCACGACGATCTTCCGGCCGGGCGACTGCCCGGCCGCCCACCCGCTTGCGGCAGCACCCAGCACGGCCCCGCCTGCTGCGGCACACCCCAAAAACCGTCGGCGACTGACTGAGTTCGACATGGCGGACCTCCCCGGTGGTTCAGGCTTGACGCATAACGCGATGTTTCCCGACGTTGCCGTTCGGCGGGCGATGAATAAGTTCCCGTTTTCTTGTGGGAGGCGACTCTGTCGGCGAGAAACGTGCGGCAGTGCGC